>JBKJZU010000177.1:0-6367 GCA_046715015.1 Micropepsaceae bacterium | reverse complement strand
CGCAGATGGCGACCAAACTTTCCCCAGAAGAGAAGCTGGTCACGGCTGCCCTCGCCGCAATCGAGAAAGGCGGCTGGAAGGCACTCTCGCTGACCGCGCTCGCGCGCAAGTCGAAGATTCCGCCGGCGACGCTCTACGAACTCTGCCCCGACAAACGCGCGTTGCTAGCTGATCGCCAAGCGGGTCGATATCGCGGCCTTGGAACGAGCGATCGAGCCCGACGAAAATATCCCGCCGCGCGACCGCGCCTTTGACGCGATTATCGGCTGTTTCGAGTCCATGACGCCGTTGAAGCCCGCGATCGCCGTCATCCACGCCGACACGAAGGGCGATCCCGGTGTGATCCTCGACGTCCTGCCCGCAACGGTTCGCAGCGCGTTCTGGATCGCCGACAGCGCGGGGCTCCCAACGACGGGTTGGCAGGGTTTCCTTGTTACGCGCGGCATCGGCGTCCTGCTGGCCGAAACGTTGGCCATCTGGCTCGACGACGGCGAGGACTTGGCGAAAACCATGGCCCATGTCGACCGCCGCCTGCGCCTGATAGAGGAATGGAGCGAACGGTTGCAAAACGTACGCACCGAGGAACCCGCGGACGCGGATTGACGCGGCTCCCCGCCCGGGCTCATCTTCCCGTCCCCAAAGGAGATAGATCCATGTCGAGCAAAAGCCCGTTCCCAGAGTTCGATTTCAAATGGCCGAACTTCGATCAGGGTTTTTGGGACCGCTTCTCCGTGCCCGGCATCGACAACAACGCGCTGATGGAGAGCCAGAAGAAAAACTTCGAAGCGCTCGTCAAAGCGAACCAAAAGGCGGCACAGGGCTATCAGAACATGATGCGCCGCCAGGGCGAGATCATGGCTGAATCGATGCAGGCGATTCAGGAATCCGTCGGCGACCTGATGAAAGCGAACGACGGCAAGGACCTTCCAAAGAAGCAAACCGAACTCGTGGAAAAAACGGTCGGCCGCGCGCTCAAGCACATGAAGGAACTCGCCGAGCTCGCGATCGACGCGAACAGCGACGCGTTCAAGATCATGCAAGACCGCGCCAAGGAATCGATCGCCGAGATGCAAGAGCTCGCCGAAAAAATCACCGCAGGACGGAAATAGCGTTCAGCCGATTTTGGCGGTGGAAGCCTCGAATATCTCGATCGCAGGCGGCGAGACGCTGAGTTCGCGTGCGCGCATCACGAACGCGATCGACTCTTTGACCTTGAAATGCGCCGCAAGCGTCGCCGCGTCGTCCCACTTCTCGATGAACGTGAGTTTCATCGGATTCTCGCAATCGACATGAATGTCGTGCGAGATGCAGCCGGGCTCGGTGCGCGAGCGGCGCGTATGCTCCAACCCAAGCCGCTGAACTTCCGCGAACGTGTCCGGCTTGGCCACGATGCTTCCAACAACGATGATCATACCGGTAACCTCACCACGGCGCGTAACCCGCCAAGCTGGCTTTCGCCCAAAGTAATATCGCCGCCGTGACCGCGTGCAATGTCGCGCGCGATCGCAAGGCCCAAACCCACGCCGCCACCCTGCAGCGTGCGGCCGCTCTCCAAGCGGTGGAACGGCCGGAACGCTTCTTCGCGCCGGTCGGGCGGAATGCCCGGCCCGTCGTCGTCGACCGCGATCTCGACCATGTCGTCTTGCTGGCTCGCGCTGACCGTCGCGCGCGTGCCGTAGCGCAGCGCATTCTCGACGAGGTTCGTCACGCAGCGCCGCATCGCGTTAGGCCGCACCTCGATGACGAGGCCACCGCCGACCGCAACATCGACAGTCTTGTTCGGCGCTTTTGTTCCGGCCTTCCGCTGCGCGCTCGTCGCGACATCGCGAACCAGCTGCCCGATATCGGTATCGGAGGCTCCTTCTCCGGCCTGGCCGCGCGCGAACGCCAGGTATTCTTCCAACATATGCTCCATCTCTTCCAAGTCGCCCTTCAGCGCTTGAGACGACGGATTATCCCGCATCATCGCGAGTTCGAGCTTCATACGCGTCAGCGGCGTGCGCAAATCGTGACTGACGCCGGCGAGCATGTCCGTACGCTGCTGCACGAAACGCGAGATGCGATCCTTCATATCGAGAAACGCCAATCCTGCGCGTCGAACCTCGGTCGCTCCAGCAGGCCGAAAGTCGGGCACGTCGCGCCCCTTGCCGAATGCCTCGGCGACATCCGCCAGCCGCTCAATCGGCCGGATCTGATTGCGCAGGAACAGAATCGCGACAGAGAGCAGGATCAGCGCCGTGCCCATACTCCACAGCACCCACACATGCGTGTTCGTCGACATAACCCTTTTGCGGTCGGCCAGAACCTGCAGTACGGCTCCGTCGAGTTGAATGCGGATGTCGACTTGATCTTCGAGCGAGTCCGAGTCCACCCAAACCGGCCGTCCGGTAATCTTGGCGAGCTCGCGCGTGAAGGTCTGCCTCAACACTTCGTAGGCGGGTGACTCAGTAACTGGTATCTTCTCGCCGGGCCTAACGAACGGGTCCAATCCGAACGATGTCTCCCTGAGCCGCGCCGCTTCGCTCGCAAATTTTTCCGGTCCCTGTGTCTCGTAGCTCTGTACGAAAAGCGCGATCTGCGCCGCGACGCCGCGCGAGATGCGCGTCGTCACCGCGTCCCACTGCCGGTCGAAAAGCATGTAGGTGACGACGGCCTGAAGAACGACGACCGGCATCACGATGATGACGAGCGAGCGCCCGAACAACCCGCGCGGCATAGAACGACGAAACCATCCGCGCGACATCGCCCTACCCCACGCGATCAGGCATCAGCACATAGCCGATGCCACGGACGGTCTGCAGATAAAGCGGCAGCTTCGGATCGTTCTCGATCTTGCGCCGAAGCCGTGTGATCTGCACGTCGACGGTGCGCTCCAAAACCTCGCCCATGCGCTGCGATAGATCGGTGCGCGTGAACGTCTGTCCCGGATTGGCGGCAAGCACGCGCATCAACTGCAACTCCGCCGAGGTCAGCTTAACCGGCTTGCCCTCACGCACCAGCTCGCCGCGCTCAGGATCGAAGCGGCAGAGACCCAATTGAATGATCTGCTTCACGGCCTCCGAAGGTTGCCCCGCGCGCCGCAAGATCGTGGCGATCCTGAGCAACAACTCGCGCGGCTCGAACGGCTTCGGCAGATAGTCGTCCGCGCCGCGCTCCAACCCTTCGATACGGTCGCCCGCCTCGCCGCGCGCCGTCAGCAGCAGGATCGGCACATCCGACGTTTCGCGGATCGCCTTCGTCAGCGCGAACCCGTCCTCGCCCGGCATCATCACATCAAGCACGATGAAGTCGAAGTCGAGGCTCGTCATCAGCTGCCGCGCGTCGGCCGCATCCTTCGCCGCCGTCACACGATAACCGGCTTCGCTCAAATACCTCTGTAGCAGCGTGCGAATACGCGTGTCGTCGTCGACGATCAGCAAGTGATGCAGTTTCTCGTCGCCGTTTGCCGCTTCTTTGACGTCGCTCATCATCGTTTCGCAATCAGGCGCAGCACGCCCGCCCGCTCCGTGTCTGCAAGAAGACCGCCCAGCACCTGCCGGAACCCGGCCACCGCCTCCGGCCCCGCCTCGCGATAGGCCTTGGCAAACCGTGCCCTTTGCAAGGCCGATAACTCCCCCTCCATGGCTTGGCCTTTCGCCGTGAGCCGGAGCAGCCGCTGCCGCCGGTCCGAAACACCTGTCGCTTGCACCAAATACCCACCCGTCGTCAGCCCACGGACGACACGGCTGAGCGATTGTTTCGTGATCCCCAGTATGCTGAGCAAGTCCGACACTGGCATGCCGGGGTGACGCGCAACAAAATGCATCGCGCGATAGTCCGCATGCCCGAGCCCAAGCTCCGCAAGCCGCTTATCCATCGCATCGGCCATGCTGCGCCCGGCGAAGAAGAACAGCTCCATGCCGTCCGTCAGTTCTTCTTCGCGCAGGTAGAGAAGTGGCGCCTGAGCCTTCATCGAAAGTGCCCGGTCGGGGGTCATGCATATCGGTTATGGCAGATATGCGACTCACAATAGAGCCCACCCTGTACCGCTCGCAAGCGGGATGGCTATACTGGCGAAAACGCGCTTAACCACTGTTGGAGCCTTCGATGGCGCTCATCCCCTTCGACGATCGCGACGGTCACCTCTGGTACAACGGCAAACTCACGCCCTGGCGCGAGGCTAAGACCCACGTGCTGACCCATGGCCTGCACTATGGCTCATGTGTGTTCGAGGGCCAGCGCGTCTACGGCAGAAAAGTCTTCAAGCTGGAACAGCACACCTCGCGCCTGTTCGAATCCGCACGCCTAATGGGCTTCGAAATCCCCTATACGGAACAGCAAATCAACGACGCCTGCAAACAGGTGGTCGAAGCGGCCGGCCTCGACGACGCCTACATGCGCCCCGTCGCGTTCCGCGGCAGCGAGCAGATGTCGGTGAGCGCGCAGCAATCGAAGATCCATGTCGCGATCGCGGTCTGGCCGTGGCCCTCGATGTTCGATCCGGAGATCAAACGCAAAGGCATCAAGCTCGACATCGCGCGCTGGCGCCGCCCCGCGCCGGACACGACGCCGTGGAAAGCGAAGGCCGCCGGCCTCTACATGATCTGTACGCTTTCAAAGCACGAGGCTGAGGCCAAGGGTTTCGCCGACGCCATGATGTACGATTGGCGCGGCCTCGTCGCCGAAGCGACCGGCGCGAACATTTTCTTCGTCAAGGAAGGCAAGCTGATCACGCCCTATGCCGACTGTTTCCTGAACGGCATCACCCGTCAAACGGTCATGGACCTCGCCCGTGCGCGCCAGATCGACGTCGTCGAGCAGTACATTCAACCGTCCGACGTCGCGGGCTTCAGCGAGTGCTTCTTGACCGGCTCTGCGGCCGAAGTGACGCCCGTCGGCTCGATCGGCGATTGGAAGTTTGAGGTCGGCAATATCAGCCGCACGCTGCTGGACGACTATTCGAACTTCGTTCGCGGCAAGCACACGATCTAATCGCGCGACCAGCGTGCGGCAGCTTCATCGTCGCTGCCGCGCGTTTCCACCCAGTGTTCGCCGGAAGCGCGCAATTCGCGCTTCCAAAACGGCGCGCGGGTTTTCAAATAGTCCATCAAGAATTCCGCCGCCTCGAATGCCGCGCGCCTGTGCGCCGCCGCCGTCACCACAAGCACGATTCGCTCACCAGGCTTAAGCTCGCCGACGCGGTGCACGACCGAAACACCCTGCAACGACCAGCGCGAACGTGCCTCCTTTGCGATGCGCTCCAACTCGCGCTCCGTCATGCCGGGAAAATGCTCAAGCGTCATGCTGACGAGCTTCTCGCCATGGCTCTCGCCGCGCACGACGCCGACGAAACTCACAATCGCACCAGCATCTTCCCGCTGCAGCCGCGCGATCTCCGTACCCGGCTCGAAATCCTCGCGCTGGATACGGACCGTCATCCGCCGGTGACCGGAGTAAAGAACGCGACCTCGTCACCGGCTTTGACCGGCGCGGCGAAATCGACGTGTTCTTGATTGAGTGCCGCGCGAACGCGCTTCATGTCCGCGAACGCATCGGCATAACCGCCGCCGCGCGCCGCTAGCCATGCAGCGAGATCGCCGATGGTGCGCACGGTTCCAGGCAATGCTACCGCTTCCTCGCCATGCCCGACCTTCTGACGTAACCACGCGAAGTAGAGAACTTTCACGACGGCCGCTCCGCCGCGCGGGGCCGGGGCCGCGCATGCTCACCCGACACGTGGCTCATATTCGCCTGCACATAACTGAAGCCGGTGTAAATCGTCAGTACAGCCGCCGCCCACAAAGTCAGAATGCCGGCGCGATGCACCAACCCCCACACATGCTCGATCGCGGGCGCCACGATCAGCATCGCGATCGCCACGACTTGCAAAACGGTCTTCATCTTTGAAACGGACGAAACCGGCACCTGCACCGAGATCGTCGCCAAAAACTCGCGCATACCGGAGACGAGGATTTCGCGCGCGAGAATGATCAGCGCCGGAATGATCACGAACCCGCGAATGTCGTCCATGTAAACGAGCATCACGAGCGCCGACGCAATCAGCAGCTTGTCGGCAATGGGATCGAGCATCTGCCCCAACCGCGACTCGACGTTCCGCCGCCGCGCGACCCAGCCGTCCGCATAGTCCGTGATCGCGGCGATCAGAAACAGTCCGAAAACCACCCAACGGCCGACAGGCATGTCGAGCCAGAATGCGGCAACGAAAAGCGGCGTGAGCGCAATGCGTGCAAACGTTAGCAAGTTCGGAAGATGGTCGCCCATAACGCCACTCTATCAGGCATCAGCCCTTGTCGTGGAAGTGATCGTAGATCTTCCGCGCCATCGCCTTGGAGATACCCTTAACCGATTCCAGATCGGAGAGCCCAGC
>JBKJZU010000176.1:0-2673 GCA_046715015.1 Micropepsaceae bacterium | reverse complement strand
CCGCCAACCCGCGCCAAACCTTCGTGTCTTCGGTCAGGCCAGCAAATACCTCTCGCACCTGACTATCCAGGTCCGCTGACCCGCTGACACTAGCCCTGCGCCTCCAAGCACCAGATTTCGTGGTGCGCGACAAGCCTCGGGAGTTGACGATCGTAACTCCCTTACGGTGAGCCTCCTCTGGTTCACCACCAAGCAACTGAGTGATCTCGTCGGGATCGAGATCGTCGCCCATAATTCGCAAACTGAGTTGTGTCTTGCTTACTGCTGCCATTTCTACGTCACCCGCCACACCTTCGTGCGCCGAACCTCGCGGTCTTCGAGTTCGCGCGTCGTCTGCACGTCGTAGACCGCAAGCTCGGTCATGTTCGCCCGCGGAAGGTAATTCCGTCCCGGATCGCCGACCAGCACCAAGGCGCCGCGCTGTGCGAGCGCCTTCAGCCAATCGAAGACGCGCGTCGACATCTCGCGCTCGTAGCAGACATCGCCGGCGAGCACCGTCTCCCACCCATCGTCGCGCCCGATCAGATCTTCGTGCGCGCAAGCGACACGCACATCGTTCGCCTTCGCGTTCAGCGTCGTCGCCGCGATCGCAAACGCGTCGATCTCATTCGCGACGACTTCAGCGGCACCGGCTTTTATCGCGGCAATCGCCGAAAGCCCCGATCCCGTCGCGAAATCGAGCACGCGCTTGGACCGCACGGTCTCCGGATTGTCGAGCACCCAGCGCGCCAGCGCCTGACCGCCCGCCCACGCGAACGCCCAGAACGGCGGCGGGATGCCTTCGGCGGCAAGCGCTTCCTCCGTCTTGCGCCAGATCGGCACGATCTCGGTCGCGAGATGAAGCTTGATCTCCGGAACCAGCGGCGGCGAGAGAAGTTCGGTGTTCGCGCGGATAAACGCCGCAGCGTCGTTCACGCTTGGCGGCCCGCACGCGGCGTGATGTTGAACGCGAGGCCCGCGCCGTGATTGTTGCCGGTCTCGGCGCCGTCGCCGTCGTCCGTGCTGTTCGCCGCTTCGCTCACCTTGGAGGTCGCAAGCCGCAACACAGTGAGATAGTTCGGCTGCAACTCCATCTTCGGCCCCAACCCCTTCTTGATCAAAAGCGCGTGGAACGCCGGCAAATTGTAGCAAGGCACCCACATCAGAAGATGATGCTCGACGTGGTAGTTCACCCAGTAGGGCGCCACGAGTGCACGCCACAAAAGATTCGCCTTCGTCGTGCGCGCGTTGCGGAACGGATCGTCATTGTCCGGCACGACCGCGTGCTCCGCGATGTTGCGCACACGCGTGATCAGCGGGAACCAGACAAAGAACGGCACCACCCAAAGCAGGAAGAACACGTACCAATAGCCGACCGCTGTCAACGCCACGAGCAGGGCGAGGTTGACCGCAATCGGCGCGCCCAACCTACTGAAGCCCTTCATCATCCCGTCCAGGAACGTGCCCGACTTCGCCGTGAACGCATTGCGGAACTGCGCCAAGCGCTGTTTGAACACCGTCTGCCCGGTGAGATCGCGCACGGCCTTGCGCCGGAAGCTCGCGCGCGTGATCGGAAACGGCGCCGAGAGAACGAGGTCCGGATCCTTCGGCTGCTGCGTCCAGCGGTGATGCTGCAGATGATAGGTGCGATAGTTGTAGAGATCGGTGACCACGGGCCAGGCAAGGAACCATTGACCCAGCGCCTCGTTCAGCGCCTTGTTGTTCGTGAGCACGCCGTGCGCCGCATCGTGCATCAGGATCGCAAGTCCCAACTGCCGCGCGCCGACGACCACAATGCCGATCGCCAGCGTCAACGGGTTCGGCCACCAAATGAAGAGCGCCCACGCCGCGACGATCACGCCCCACGCGTGCACGACGCACCAAACGCCGCGCACATCCGACCGCTTACGGATCAGCGCATGCTCGTCGGGCGTCAAAAACTCGGCGGCGGCGATCGTCATGGCACCAGTCTACCACGGTCGCCCGTCGTGCGCAGCATGAGCCGGAACCGTAGGGTCAGCCCGTGATGATTCCGGCCAAGACTGCGCCGAGCACGATCAAGCCCAAATCGCGGTTCGACTTGAATGTCGTCAGACAATTCGCCCCGTCGTGAATATCGAGACGGATGATCTGCCTAGCCAAGTGCGCCGCCACAAGCGCCATCCCGACCGCAAACCCGACGCCAAGCCCCGCCGTCTTACCCGCCGCCCAAATGAGGATCCAGGCGGCGATGTAGAATCCCGCAAGCCACGGCTTCGTCTGCGCGTCGAGCAGCAGCGCCGTCGAGCGCACGCCGATCATCGCGTCGTCCTCTTTATCTTGGTGCGCATAGATCGTGTCGTAGCCGAGGGTCCAAAACACGCAACCCGCGAACAGCAACATCGGCGCGAACGCGAGCCCGCCGGTCATCGCACTCCACCCCAGCATCGCACCCCAATTGAACGTGAGCCCCAAGAACGCCTGCGGCCAATCGGTGACCCGCTTCATGAACGGATAGATCGCAATCGGGATCAAGGACAGCGCGCCCAAGATCATCGAGAAGCGGTTCAGCATCAAAAGAACGATGAGGCCGACGAGCAACTGCGCAACCAAGAACGCAATCGCCATCGTAAGGCTCACCTGCCCCGACGGAATCGGCCGCCCGGCCGTACGCTCGACCTTCGCGTCGATGTCGCGGTCGACGATGTCGTTGTA
>JBKJZU010000175.1:0-3326 GCA_046715015.1 Micropepsaceae bacterium | reverse complement strand
GCGACACCGCCGATCGCGCCCTTCCATCCCGAATGCGCGCAACCGATGACGCCCGCGCGGCGGTCCGCGAGCAAGATCGGCGCACAGTCGGCCGCCAACACGCCAAGCGCAACGCCGCGCAGCGTCGTCGCCATCGCGTCGGCCTTTGGCGGCGCCGTCCGCGGCCAAGGCGCGGTCACGTGCAACGCATCGGCACTGTGAATCTGATAAAGCGTAATCAGCTGCTTTTCGTCGGTGCCCAGCCAAGAGGCAACCCGCGTGCGGTTCTCGCAGACCGCAACGCTGTCGTCGCCCGATCCGTAGCCGCAATTCAGCGACGCATAAATTCCATCCGACACACCGCCCTGCCGGCCAAAGAATCCGTGCATGACACCGTCATCGATCAACGCAGGCGATTGAAGCGGTTTCATGCGTCGGAAAAGCCCACGAGTTCGAGCGTCGCCGGCGCATGCGCGCACAGCACTTTGAACAAGCTGCCCATCGCGTCTGTTCCGGTCAACCTGGCGGCCGCAGCATCGATTTGTTCAGCTTGCTCCACCGACGCCGATCGCTTCAGCGCCTGCACACGCTCGCGCGCGCCCAGCCGGTTCAAAAACGCGCCTTGGAGGGCAAGCGGCGAGACGGCGGCACCGCCCTCGGCGAACGCATGCGCCAACGCCGCGAAATCGACATGCGACGTCACATCTGCGTGACCGGGTTCCGCCAACACGTCGACAAAGGCATGCGCCCGAACCGCCTGCAACGTGTCGCCGGCGGCCGGCCCTTCAAACCCATAGTCGATCGCCAACGCCGCCCCGCCCTGGCGCGCAATCGCTTCGCCGATCATGCCGGCGATCGCGGTACGAGCAGGCGAAGTCTCGACGATGGATCCAACCGGCGCGCCTCGAACCGCATCGGGAATGAACCGCGCATCGACCGCACCACTTGCGCCAAACACCAGCGCATCACCGGCGAGACCCACACACCGTTCGCTCCAACCGATGCCACCGCGAATCCACTGCCGGATCGGCAAAGCGTCAAAGAACTCGTTCGCGACGACGATGAGCGGGCCACGCACATCCAAGTCTTCGAACCGGTCCAGCCAGTGCACGGGAGCAGTCGCTTCGCGCAATGCATCTTGCTGCAACCGTCGCAGGGCTTCGCTCACTTCGACCAGTGCCAGAGAAACGGCGCTCAAGAACGGCGGCGCGACGCGCGCGGCACGCAACGCATCCTTCATCAAGGTCCCGCGGCCAGGTCCCAACTCGACCAGCGTGAAGGTCGAAGGCGCACCAAGCTTCTGCCAGACATCGACACACCAAAGCCCGATCAGTTCGCCGAAGATCTGCGAAATCTCGGGTGCCGTGATGAAATCGCCGCTTGCCCCCAAGGGATCGGCCCGCCGGTAATAGCTGTCGTCGCGCGAGGTCAGGACGATACGCATGAACTCGGCGACCGAAATCGGTCCGTCGGCACGAATGAGGTCCTTCAGGTGCCGCGCAACGTCGGTCATGGCGTCTGCAGCGCTGGCCCTTTGCGGTACAGCGCATACCAAAAGAAGAAGGCCGCGAACGCGAACATCAGAAGCGACAACACACTGCCCATCGAGATCGCCCCGCCGAACAGCGACTGGTGCGCGTTCTCGCGGAAGAAGACCTCGACGATCCAACGGAACAAGCCATACCCCGCCCACATCACGGCGATGCTCAACCCCGGCCGTTTCAGCGCATCGAAGCGGTAGATCATCACGGCAAGGATGACGAACAACAAAACCCCCTCGAGCCCCGCTTCGTACAACTGGCTTGGATGCCGCGGCGGATTGCTGAGGACGGTGACGCCGTCGGGCGCGCGGATCGCCGCTTGCGGGAACACCATCGCCCAAGGCGCGTCGCTGACTTTTCCCCACAGCTCGCCATTAACGAAATTCGCTATGCGCCCGAAGAACAACCCGATCGGTGCCGCCGCAGCGACCAAGTCGCCGAGCGCCACCATGTCGAGCTTGTTTCGCCGCGCGAAAAGGATGATGGCAAGCACCACGCCGATCGCCCCGCCGTGGAACGACATTCCGCCTTCCCACGTGTAGAAAATCTTCCAGGGCTCGGTGGAGAACTTCTCCCACTCGTAGATCAGCCCGTAGAACAAGATGTACCCAAGCCTGCCGCCGACGATGACGCCGAGAGCCGCCCACACGAACAGATCGCCGATGTGATCGCTCGTCGCTTGCGGCTTGCCGTTGAACGGCGGCCCCGCCCACAGGCGTGGCGTCCGAATCAAACGAAGGATGAACCACCACGCACCGAGCAACCCCGCGATATAGGACAGCGCATACCAGCGAATGGCGACCGGCCCGATCTGAAGCAGCACCGGATCGATTTCGGGAAACGGAATGACCGCCATGCGGCGCGCGTCCTCAATAGCTCTATGAGACTTGCGTTCGGGGCTTCGAGAGTGTCAAGGCAGCCGCGATTCACCAACAAGAGTCCGATGCGCTCAGTAACGGCACGCCGCGAGAGTTGAGCGATGCACGAAAGACTCGCAGGACTCGCATCGAATTACTTATCTGACACGTCGCGTATCGTTCTATCCGCAAGCGATCCCCAACACCGATTCACTCAGCGAACACAGTCCACATGAAGAGTTGGCTCAGCCCACAGGAGGACTCTTGCGTAGGATTCTATGGATGGTGCACGCTCCGATTCATGGGAGGTGCTTCGCGTCGGGCTACTATATGTTGGAGCGTCAGTTTTCCAGGTCCGGAGCACCTTCCTGCGTACCCTTGCTAATTGCCCTTAAATGCCATCCCGCCGCCGGTACCCTCCGGCGGCGGGCTGACTCTGGGGCCAAGATGAGGCTGGAACCAAGAGATGAGTACACCGCAGATTCATGCCGAAGTGTCTCAAGGCAATCCGCTCGACCTGATGGAGCAAATCGCGGTTCAAAACGAATGGCTATTCGACCGGGCTGGCGAGGATGAGATGCACCTGTCGTTCCCCGGCCAAAGCGAAGACCATCACCTCTCGTTCAGCTGGCGCCATGATGTCGAAACGCTGCAACTCTGCGCCCAACTCGAAGTAAAGGTGCCGAAGCAAAAGCGCCCCGAAGTGGCGGCGCTGATCAACATCATCAATGAGCAACTCTGGCTCGGTCACTTCGAAATGTGGCCCGACAGCGGCCAGATAATCTTCCGCCACGGCCTTTTGCTCCGCGGCGCCATGGCCGTGCCTGAGCAGTGCGAAGGCTTGATCGACGCCGCGCTGGAAGCCTGCGACCGCTACTATTCGGCCTTTCAATTCGTCATCTGGGCCGGTAAGTCCGCCGCTGAAGCAGCCGCCGCGGTGGTCTATAAG
>JBKJZU010000174.1:0-5652 GCA_046715015.1 Micropepsaceae bacterium | reverse complement strand
TGCTGACGCCGTCGGAGGGCAGTGTCCGCTACGACGGGGTGCCGCTTCGCCTTTATTCGCCGCAAGACGTGCGCCGCCAAATTGCGTTGATGCCGACGTCGCCCACGATCTACGGCGGGACGCTGCTCGAAAATTTGACGTTGTTCGAGGATGGAGCGGTCAAGCGCCGCGCGCTGGCGCTGTGCCGCATCCTGGGCCTTGAAGACTATGTGGCGGGTTTGAACCGCGGTCTCGACACGCCGCTGTCGGGTGGCGCGGATACGCCGCTCGGCATCGCGCAGCGGATCTCGATCGTGCGCGTTCTTGCACATGATCCGCGGGTCGTTCTGTTCGACACGGCGAACGCCGCGCTCGATCACGAATCCGACCGTCTGCTGCTGTCGTTCTTCGAGCACCAAAAGGGCAAGCGGGCCGCGGTCTTTGTGACGGACCGGCCGTCCTACCTGCGCTTGTGCGACCAAGTTTACGAGATGGCGGAAGGGCGGTTGATCCCGCGTGCGCGTTCGCAAGCCCCAGCGGCGGTGGCGTCATGAGCGCGCTTCCGTTCACCAGCACGCTTATTGCGCGTTACGTCCCACTGGCTTGGATCGAGTTCCTGAAGGCCTATTGGCAAACGCTCGTCACCTTCGACCCGAGTACGGTTGCCCCGTCGGGCGCCCGCCGTTCGCGCACGATCGCGACGGCGCAGTGCCTGATGCCGTTCCTGAAGTCGCTTTACTATCGCGGCGGCGAAACCAGCATCGCCGAAGCGACGCCGCACTTCCAAGAGGCGATGGATATCGCCGACCTTCGCACGGCCTTGGTCAATCTGGGGTACGCCACCGAAACCGCAACCCGGCGCATTCGCGACATCGATGCGCGGCTGATGCCGTGCCTCCACCAAGACGCAGCGTCCGGCACGGTCATGGTCGTTCTCGGCGCCACGGACGGCGTGGCGTTCGGCTTTGTCGACGGCTACTATCGCGCGCTGACCAGTGCCGAGATCAACCGGGAAGGCACCGCCTATTTCGCAATGCCGGCCAGCGCCACGCGCCACGTGCGGCGCCGCTGGTCTTGGTCGTTCAACCTGATGGCGCGGTTCAAGCCGTTCGCCTTTCAGCTTCTCGCCATTTCGGCTGTCTCGAACGTGCTGTCGATCGCGATTCCGCTGTTCGTCATGGCGGTGTACGACCGGGTGATCGCGCAGCACGCACTCGACGTGCTGCCGATGTTTTTGGTCGGCATCGCGATCGCGATCGGTGGGGACCTTTATCTGAAGTCGCTGCGTTCGCGGCTCTTGGGCACGATGGCGGCGCGGATCGACTATCTGATCGGCACGCATACGTTTGCGAAGCTACTTCGGCTGCCGCTGAGCTATACGGACGGTCCTCCGATTTCGGCGCAGATCGCGCGACTGCGCGAGTTTCAAGCGTTGCGCGACCTCTTCGCCGGGCCCGCAGCCGCCGCCATCATCGATTTTCCCTTCACGCTGATCGCGCTTGGCGTGATTGCGGCGCTCGCCGGTCCGCTTGTGATTGTGCCGCTCGTGGCGTGCTTCGTTTTCGCGGTCGCGGGCTTCTTGGGCGCGCGTTGGCTGCAAACCTACGAACAGAACCATAGCGAAGCGGCAGCGACGCTTGCCAACCACGTTACCGACACGACGATTCACCACGAAAGTCTGAAGCGCGAAGGCGCGGAGGAGATATGGGCGTATCGTTTCCGGCTGATGTCGGCCGACGCGGCGACGCGTGCGGGCGACGTTCACGATCGGGCGGCGGCCGTTGAGGCGCTGAGCAATTTCCTGAACAACGCCGCGGCGCTTGCCGTTATCGTGTTCGGGTCGCTGATGGTGCTGGAAAACACGCTGAGCATCGGCGCCTTGATCGCCACAATGGCGTTGACGTGGCGCATTCTCAGCCCGGCACAGCACTTGTTTCAGACGTTGGGACGGTTGACCCGTCTCAGCGCGTCGATCCAAGCGATGAACCAACTCTTGCGTCTGACCGACGAGTATGAGGCGAGCGTGCCGAATCTTGCACGCGCGCCGCGGGCGGGCCGAGTGACGCTGAACCGCGTCAGTTTGCGCTACGGCAAGGATTCCGATCCGGCGTTGATCAACGTCAGCTTGAATGTGCCGGCGGGCAAGATGATCGCGATTGCCGGTCCGAACGGATCGGGCAAATCGAGCGTTCTGCGCGCGGTGCTAGGTCTCTATCAACCGCAGGCCGGAGTCGTTGCACTGGACGGCGCGGACATCAGGCAGCTTTCGCCGCGCTTGCTTCGCCGCACGATTGCTTGCGCGCCGCAACGCGCCGACGTTTTCTACGGCACGATCGCGCAGAATCTTCGGCTTGGCGATCCGTTGGCGAGCGACGAAGTCTTGCGCGCGTCCGCGGATGCGGCGGGTCTTCTGAATGAGATTTTGGCACTGCCGGAACAGTTCAACGCGCGCATCGGCGATTCGAATACGCAGAATCTGCCGCCGGGTTTCCTGCGCCAGCTCGTCATCGCACGCGCACTCGTGCGCAAGGCGCCGGTGTTGTTGCTGGACGAGCCCGAAGCGACGCTCGACGAGGCGGGTGCAACGGCTGTGCAGCGGCTTCTGGAAAGCTTGCGCGGCACGCGGACCGTCATCTTCACCAGTCACCGGCCCAGCTATATCCGCATCGCGGACTTCGCGGTCGTCATGCGCGATGGCGGCGTAACGTTCGGCGGCGCGCCGGATGAGGCGATCGACAGACTTTTGGGCCAAACGAAAAGCGGACAAGCAGCATGAGCGAACCTGTGAAGGCGGCCCTGCAAACGGCGAAGGCCAAGATGAAGCTGCTGCTCGATCCGGGCGTGGTGGCGTTGAACCAAGCGATCGAGCTTGAGGAGCGTCCGCCCGCGCAGAGTTTGACGCATTTGGTCTATGCCATTTTCGGTCTCGTGGCGCTCGCCATTATCTGGTCGATGCTGACGCGCGTGGACGTCGTGACGAATGCGCCGGGGCGCGTGTTGCCCATCGGCGACCTTGTCGCGATCCAGCATCTGGAAGGCGGCGTGATCGCGCAGATCCTGGTTTCGGAAGGCGAGCGCGTGCGCAAAGGACAGACGCTGTTGCGCCTAGCCGCGCTGGACACGCAAGGCAAGCTCGAGCAGTTGAAGGCCAAACGCGCCGCGCATCTGATCGCCATGGAAGGCGACCGTGCGGTTGTGGAGGGCAGGGCGCCTGCGTTCGACGCGGTCGTGCCCGGCTTCTTGAAGCAGAAAGCCGAACAGTTGAGCCTCACCACTGCGCGGCAACAGGCGATCGAAGCCGAACGCACGGTTCTGACTGCACAAAAGGCGCAACGCGAGTCGGAAGTGCGGCGTTTGTCGGCGCAGCTCATCGTGCTTCGCCGTGACGAGCGGAATGCGGAAGAAGAGCTCGCGGTGCGGACCGATCTGCTTGACCGCAAGTTGACGACACGGGACCGTTTCTACGGCGCGCAACGCGACGCGGCCGATCGGCAGAAACAGCGCATGAACGCACGCGACCAGCTGTCGGGCGCCGAGAGCGAACTTTCCGAATATGAGCGCAAGCTCATTGAGTTCGAGAAGCGGACGCGAGCCGAGGCGCAAGAGTCGATCGCCAAGCACACGGCCGACCTTGCCGAAGTGGACGCGGCGCTCAGCAACGAACAGGGGCGCGCCAAGCGGCTGAACTTAACGGCGCCGGTTGCGGGCCTCGTGTCGGGGCTCGCGGTCAAAGCGATCAACGCGGTTGTGAAGCCCGGCGAGACGTTGATGGAAATCGTGCCGACGGCCGATGCCATGGTCGTGATCGCCGAGGTGAAGCCGCAAGACATCGGCCAAGTCGTCGTCGGGCAGCGTGCCGACGTGCGTGTGTCGGCATTCGACTATGCGACGTTCGGGACGTTGACGGGAAAAGTCGATCGCATCTCCGCGACGACGTTTGCGGACCAGAACGGGCGCCAGTTCTACAAGGTGCGCGTGCGCCTTCAGCGCGACTACTTCGGCAACGATCGTGCCAAGGGCCGCATCATTCCCGGCATGGACGTCGAGGTCGACGTGAAGACGGGCGCGCGGTCGGTCCTGGCTTACCTGCTGAAGCCGGTGACGCGCACTTGGGATTCGGCGCTGAAGGAGCCTTGAGTGCTAAGCGCGCTCAGGATGCATGCCGCGTCGCCTTTGGCGACGTGAAAACCGCCCGTACTTCTGGTGATGCTGCGGCCTTTTGCGACGTCAGAATCGTCCAAACCACGAGGCGCAAAACACCCTGTTCGCTGGTCACGGACCATGCTGTCTGTGGCGAAATCGTCGTGTCAGGTGGTCGAGGGGATTGTTAGCCAGCCGAATGTGGACATGGCATGGCGCGCGTTCATGTGCCCGCTTGTCCACAGCCAGACGTCCCGGGGACGCCCTGCAGGGCCCTAGGAAGGGCTAAAAGCCGCATTTTTTGGGCAGCTGCGGGGGTTCCTATCAACTCGGGGACGCAGTGGTTGACGATCTGCACCTTGTGAGACCCGTGCCGCGCGAGCACAGGTTCTGGCACGAGTTTGGCTCACTGGCACAAATGTCTGGCCGCTGGCCGAGGGTGGCGATAGCGTGCCGGCTGAAATGCCCCGGAATAGGGGGCCGGGGTGAGTTAATCGTGATGAGTCAGTGGCGCCTCGCAACACGACTACTGTCGTGTGTCTCGATTCTTGCGCTCAGCAGCGCCGTGGCCGGCGGCGCCTCCGCCGGCGATGGCGGCTGCCTGACATTGAACAGCCCCGCCACGATCAGCACGAACAAGAACTGCGTTCGCGTCAAGAATACTGTGACCGGCGACGTCGTCAACAACGCGACGATCGGCAAGGGCAACGCCGGCAACGGCGTGGGCGACGGCAACGCAGAGCGCTCCGATCCGGGCTTCTTCATCGGCGACGGCGGTCTCATCAACGGCAAGCTCACCAACAACGGGACGATCGTCGGTGGTTCGGAAGGATCCGGCGCATTGACGCTCGGCGACGACGCCGACGTGACGGGCGGCATTTTCAACAATGGCGTGATCGCTTCGAAGCGCGGCAGCGGCATCAGCCTGGGCTACGTCCAACACGACGAAGACGAATACGAAATCGAAGCCGCGGCACTCACCGGCGACATCGTCAATGCCGGTCGCGTTAGCGGTGCCGACTACGGCATCGTTGCGCGATACGGCACGATGTCGGGCACGCTGATCAATCAGTCGACCGGCACGATCAGCGGCGACGTGGTCGGCGTCTATATTCCTGACTCGTTTACGTCGTGGACCGGCGGCATCCAAAACAGCGGCGTCATCAGCGGCGGGTTCGCTGGGATCTTGATCGGCGACTTCGGCTTGCCCGGCGACACCTATGGTGGCGAGGGCGGCGAGGGCGGCGAAGGTGGCGAGTATTCGCATCCACCCAGCCCTGGCGTTGTCTTTTCAGGCGGCATCTTCAATTACACCGGCGGGACAATCGTCAGCGAGTACGGCCCGTCGATCGGCATCGGTGGCTTGAGCTTTAGCGGCGGCGTCTACAACGACGGGCTGATCACACAGGACCTCGGCGACGGCGGCCTCGCATCGCCGTACCGTGGTGTGGGCGTTGTTTTCACGGCGCCGACGGTCGAGGGCGGCTTGACCAACGGCGCAAACGGCCGGATTTACGGGCTCGACGGACCGGC
>JBKJZU010000173.1:0-2611 GCA_046715015.1 Micropepsaceae bacterium | reverse complement strand
GGATCAAGGCGCCGTGGTCACGCGCGATGTCGTCGAAGTCCGTCATTACCGCGACAATATCGCCTCGCTCCGAAGGCGTAAGGCGCAAATCGCGAGCACGGCTAACGTCAGCGCAAGCTCAAGCGCGGCGACGGCCGCAAACGGCGCCACCGGCGTCGTCGAGTGCAGCAACGGCACCGCGAGCGCGTTCAATTCCCAGGCCAGCGGCCACATCCCTGCCTGCGCCAAGCGCTCGCCCGTCATCATGAACCCCACGATCGCCGGCGCAAACGACATCAGCATCAGATAGCTCTGCGCGTCCTTGAAGTTTTTGGACCACAAGCCGATCGCAATCTGCAGCGCCGCCGTCAGCAGGGTGAGCGGCGTCAGATACAAAGTGACCGCAAGCGCCGTTTCGAAACTCGTCTCCAACCGGATCCCGAGTTCCGCCAAGGCCGAATAGTCGAGCAGCACCAGTCCGCCGATAACACACGCCGCCGTCCCGATCACACCCAACAGCGCCGCGGCCATCCACTTGCCGACCACAATGCTGAACGCCCCAACCGGATGCACGAGCAAGGGCTCAAGCGAATGGCGCTCGCGCTCCCCGGCGGTCATGTCGGCAGCCGCAGCCACGCTGACGAAAAACGGCGCCATAACGAACAGGATGATCAGCACCCGCGCGATCACGTCGGCCTGGCGCGAATAGCTGTTCGTGCTTTGCGTATCGACGATCAACGGTCCGGTCACCGACGGCGAGATTCCGCGCGCCAACAAACGCTGGCCACTCAACGTCGTTGAAAAGCGCGAGAGCGTACTTTCCACCCTGCGCACGGTCGTAGCCTGCGCGGTGAGATCGCCGCGAACGTGAACGCGCACGGCCTTCCCCTCGTTAAGCTTCGCCTCGAAGTCCTCAGGCACGTTCACGCAAATCTTCGCGTCTGCGTCGAAGGCAAGCCCAGCTGCCGTTAGCTGCTCTGCCAACAATGCCGATTGAGGCCCGCAGAACTTGATCGGTGCATAGGACGATTCGCGCGTTTGCCCGGCGAGCAAATTGACGGTGAGCAGTACGGCGAGCGGGCCAAACGCGACATATGCAAGTCCCGAAAACAGCGCGCGCCTGTCCCGAACCAGATCGATGAATTCCTTGAGGAAGATCGTAAGCGCGTTCATGCCGCTACTCCCGTGAGTTTGAGGAATGCGCTCTCAAGGTCGCGGCCCCCGCCCTGTGCGATGATTTCGGCCGGCGTCCCTTCGGCAACGAGCCGCCCGCGGTCGACCACGATCAACCGGTCGGAAAGTTCCATGACTTCCGCCATCGCATGGCTCGACATCAAAACGCACACGCCTTCGGCCCGCAGCCGCTTGAGCAGGTCGCGCAAAACCCGCACGGAAAAGACGTCGAGCCCGCGCGTCGGCTCGTCGAGCACGAGATTGCGCGGCGAGTGCACGATCGTGCGAGCCAGCGCCGTCTTCATCCGCTGCCCATGGCTCATGCCCGCAGTAAAGCGGTTGCGGATGTCGTCCAGCCCCAAGGAATCGATTGCCCGATCCACGGCGGCGGCGAGCTTGCGCCCGCTCATTCCGTAAAGCTGCGCCGCGAACCGCACGTGTTCGACGACGGTCAGTCGCGGATAGAGACCGAACTCGTCGTGCAGCATCCCCAGCCGCGACACTGCGCGTGACCGTTGCCGCGCCACGTCTGCACCGTCGATCGTGACTGTCCCGGTATCGGGCTTGATCAAACCGCCGATCATCCTGATCGTCGTCGTCTTGCCCGATCCATTGCCGCCAAGAAGCGTCGTGATCGCACCATCCTTGGCGGCAAAGGAGAACCCGTCGACCGCCGTCACCGCCCCAAAGCGTTTCCGCAGATTGTTTCCAGAAATCATGGCACCCTCAAAATGTCGGCGACGTGATGAAGCGCGGCTTCGCGATCTTCGACACGCATCCATGATCGCGTCCGCCCGTCGCCGGATTGTGCAAGAACGACCCGATGAGGTCGGCCACACACCGGTTCGAACTGTTCGTGTGAAATCCGTTCGGGATGACGACGTGCACGCGCGCGCCGAACATCTTGAGTGCGGCGTCCCCCGACGCCGGCGGCGTCACCGGATCGGCCACCCCCGAAATCGCCATCGCAGGCACGTTCGATGTGAAGGCACGCGTCATCTCCACCGGCAATGCCCGGTATGGCCACACCGAGCATGCCGTCGCAAAGATCCGCACATAGCTGTCGCGCATGAATCCGAACGACATGGCGGTCTGATCCGCGCCACGCGCCCGCGCTTGGTCTTCCCCGCAAAGAATGCCGAGCATCGAGCCCAGCGACATCGTCTCGGCCGACCACTCGCCCGTTGTTGATCCCAACGCTATCAAAGGCCCGAAGTCGCCCTTCGCTCCTTGCGCGATGGCGTACGGCGCGACGCTTCGCGTAAATCCAGCGTAGAGCGCCCCGCGGACAAATCCCGCCGCCGCGTCGCGATCGACGACAACCCGCCCAATCTTGCCGTTGCGCGGGTCGATCGCGTCGACCGCGATCGGTGCCGCTTCCGCACGCTTCAAGATGAGATCGAAATCCGCCCGCACGTTTGCAAACGCCGCAGCGCAAGCCTTGTCCTTCGCGCAGTCG
>JBKJZU010000172.1:0-7928 GCA_046715015.1 Micropepsaceae bacterium | reverse complement strand
CGCCATTTGGTACTGCCAGAACCGCTTCAAGCCGAAGTTCATGGTCGACCTCGCGACGCTCACGGGCGCGATCCGCGTCTCGCTGGGTTTGGAGATTGCGGGCTTGTTCTCGAACAACGACGAACTGGCCGCCCGCCTCGCAGCCGCGGGCAAAGCGGAGGGCGAAGATCTCTGGCGCATGCCGATGGGCGACCGCTTCGACAAGATGATCGACAGCCCCATTGCCGACATGAAGAACATCGGCGGCGCATTCGGCGGCTCGATCACGGCGGCACAGTTCATCCAGCGCTTCGTGAACAAGGTTCCGTGGGCGCATCTCGACATCGCGGGGACAGCGTGGGCCGAAGAGGCGCGCGGCTCCACCCCGAAAGGCGCAACCGGTTTCGGCGTGCGTCTGCTGAACCGGCTGGTCGCCGACCACTACGAAAGCTGATGACGGAAGTCTTCTTCTATCACCTGGAACGGGCGGCACTCGAAGACGTGCTGCCCGGCCTGCTTGAGAAGACGCGCGAACGCGGCTGGAAAGCGCTCGTTCGGGCAGGCTCGGACGAACGGATAGCCACACTCGATTCCCACCTCTGGACCTACCGCGAGGAAAGCTTCCTACCGCACGGCCTCGCCCGCGACGCGCAAGCGGCCGAACAGCCGATCGTGCTGACCGTTTCCCCCGGCAATCCGAACAACGCCGAAGTGCTCTTCTTCGTCGACGGTGCGGCGACGAACGACTGGGCCGGCGCCGAAGTCACTGCGGCCACGCGCATCATCCTGATCTTCGACGGGCGCGATCCCGAAGCCCTCGAAACCGCCCGCGAACAATGGAAAGAGGCCAAAGCCGGCGGCCACGACGTCACCTATTTTCAGCAGGCCGCGTCCGGAAAGTGGGAAAAACGGGCTTGAACCGTCCTGTTTGCGCGCGCCGATCAACAGATTATTCTCCGTTCGAATCCTAAGCTCTGGTCCTCGATCAACGGGCGTTTCCCATGCCGCTTCTTGTTCTGACCGTCATCCTGATCCAAGGGTTCTGCCTCTATCACGCCTCGCAGACGGGCAAGGCGCAGCATTGGATGTTCATCCTTCTCCTGCTGCCGGGCATTGGCTCGGCCGCTTATTTCTTCGTGGAAATCCTGCCCGAGATGGCCTCCACCCGCCGCGGCCAGCGCGTCGTCGGCGACATCGCGACCGTGCTCGACCCCGACCGCGAATATCGCGAGCGCAGAGCGCAGGTCGAACTCTCCGGCACGCCGGCCGCGAAGGCTTTGCTTGCCGACGAGTGCGCCCGCAAGAGCATGTTCGACGACGCCGTGACGCTCTATCGCTCCGCGTTGACCGGGCACTTTGCCGACGACCCGAACCTGCTCTTAGGCCTGGCCAAGGTGCAGATCGAGAAGGGCGACTTCGCCGCCTGCCAGCAAACGCTCGACGACTTGCGCGCCAAGAACCCTAACTTCGCCTCGCAAGACGGCCACCTGATCTACGCCCGCGCGCTTGAGGGCCAGGCCAAGAACGACGAGGCGGTCAAAGAATACGAAGCCGTCGCCGGTTATTTCGCGGGCTTCGAAGCGAAGGTGCGCTACGGCCTCTTCCTGCTGAAGCAAGGCCACGTCGCCAAGGCGAACGAACTGCTGCAGGGCGTGGTCGCGACCTTCAAGCAGTTGCCGCGTCACGCGCAGGACCTGAACCGCGACTGGTACAACGTCGCAAGGCGCAATCTCGAAGGCTGATTACTCGCCGGCCCGCTGCCGCATCGCGAGGTCGAGCGAGACCACGTTCGCAGGCAGCTGTCTGACGCGTGGGCTGCGCCGCGGTTCCGGCGGCGGCAGACGATCGCGCAAACCCGCTTCGTCGCCCGCTT
Organism: Micropepsaceae bacterium; assembly: GCA_046715015.1. Classification (GTDB taxonomy): domain Bacteria; phylum Pseudomonadota; class Alphaproteobacteria; order Micropepsales; family Micropepsaceae; genus SZUA-430. The sequence continues at coordinate 6,076 of JBKJZU010000172.1, read as the reverse complement.
CCAAGAACGTGTCGATCACTTCAAGCAGCTTCATGAATTGAAACCACGCGAAGGGCGTGTCGGTGCCTTTCGTCATGCGCTCGACAGCCCAAGTCTTCAACGCGCGCATTTGCGCTTCCGGCGTAGCGGCCGTTCTCATCGATCTACCCAAAGCCCCAAGTTCCATCGCGAATCAGTGAGGGAGTGAGCTTGGCGTTCCGCGGTTAATCGGCACTTAATGGGCTCAAGCCGATTTCGGCACGCCCGGATTCGTATGCATCCGTCGCTTCAAGCCACATGGCTTCGGCCGCATCGAGTTGCCGCTGCAACTCGCCACGCTGCTTCGTCAGCGTGAGAACTTTCGCGGGCTCGTTCGCGTAAGTGTCGGGTGCGTTCAACGCGGTTTCGATCTTCGCGATCTCGCCTTGCAGTTTCGCGACCCGCTTCTCTGCGTCGTCCGCTGCACGTTTGAGCGGCGTCAGTTGTGCGCGCCGATCGGCCGCCGCCTTGCGCTCTTCGGCCTTCGTCAACTTCGGCGCAGCTTTCGCTTTCCCGCCGCCCGCAGGCTGCCGCTCGTCGAGCAACAGCTTGCGATAGTCGTCCATGTCGCCGTCGTACGGCAGGACGCGCCCGTTCGCAACCAACCACAGCCTGTCCGCGCACGTCTCGATCAGATGCGGATCGTGGCTGATAAGAAGCACCGCGCCCGTGTAGTCGTTCAGCGCCAAAACCAGCGACTCGCGGCTGTCGATGTCGAGGTGGTTCGTGGGCTCGTCCAGGATCAGAAGGTGCGGCGCGTCGAGTGCGGCCGTCATGATCAAAAGCCGCGCCCGTTCGCCGCCCGACAGGTCCTCGATCGCGGTGCCCGCCTTGAAATCCGGAAAGCCCGCCGCCCCAAGCCGGGTGCGCGCCTCGCGTTCGGTGAGCTTCGGCATCAGCCGCATCAGGTGTTGCACCGGCGTCAGTTCGCCCGCCATCTCGTCCAGCTGATGCTGCGCGAAATACCCGATCCGCAAACGCCGCGCCTTCGTGATCGACCCGCCCATCGCAACCAACCGGTTCGAGATCAGCTTCGCGAACGTCGACTTGCCGTTGCCGTTCGCGCCGAGCAGCGCGATCCGGTCGTCCGGATCGATCCGCAAGTCCATGTGCCCCAGCACTTCGCGCCCGTCGTAGCCCGTGCTCACGCTCTCGAGCGCGATTAGGGGCGGGGAAAGCTCCTCCGGTTCGCCCAAGCGGAACGGCGCCACGCGTTCGGCCGTCATCCCAGCGATCGGCTGCAGCTTCGCAATCGCCTTCAGACGGCTCTGCGCCTGCCGCGCCTTCGAGGCCTTGTAGCGGAAGCGGTCGACGAACGCCTGCATGTGCTTGCGCTGCGCGTCCTGCTTCGTGCGCGCGGCCTCCTGCAGCGCCAAGCGTTCGGACCGCGTGCGTTCGAACGTGTCGTAAGTGCCGGTGTAGAACGTGAGCTTCTTGTCCTCCAAATGCAGGATCGAGTTGACCGCTGTGTTCAGCAGATCGCGGTCGTGGCTGATCAAAATCATCGTCCCCGGAAAGCGCCGCAAATACTGCTCGAGCCACAGCGACCCTTCGAGGTCGAGATAGTTCGTAGGCTCGTCCAGCAACAAGAGATCGGGCTGCGAGAACAACACCGCCGCAAGCGCGACGCGCATCCGCCACCCGCCGGAGAATTCCGAACACGGCCGAACCTGCGCCGCTACATCGAACCCGAGGCCGGCGAGAATCTCCGCCGCCCGCGCCGGCGCCCGGTGCGCCCCGATGTCGGAGAGCCGCGTCTCGATCTCCGCGATCCGAACCGGATCCGTCGCCGTCTCGGATTCCGCGATCAACGCCGTGCGTTCGACGTCCGCGATCAAGACCGTGTCGAGCAGCGTCATCGGCCCGCCCGGCGCCTCCTGCGCGACGCCGCCGATGCGCCAGGTGCGCGGGATCACGATCTCGCCGTCGTCGGCCTCCGCCTCGCCATGCAGGATCCGGAACAGCGTGGACTTGCCGGTCCCGTTCCGCCCGACCAGGCCCACTTTGTGCCCGGTCGGAATCGAGGCGGTGGCAGCCTCGAAGAGCGGGCGGCCTTCAATCCGGTAGGTGAGGTTCAGGATTCGCAACATGGGGCGCGCTCTCTACCGGCCTTTCGCAGGTAGGGGAAGGCGCGACAACGAAGCGCCCTGAAGCTCGCTTGCGGGGCAGGGGGGCCTCCCGTATCAAGGCGCTCCTTTTCGAGCCGTTTTCCCAAGGATTTCCGCCCATGACCGAGCGCACCTTTTCGATCGTCAAGCCGGATGCGACCCGCCGCAACCTGACCGGCAAGATCATCGACCGCCTGGAAACCGCCGGTCTGCGCGTTGTCGCCCAAAAGCGCCTGTGGCTCTCCACGAAACAGGCCGAGGCGTTCTACGCGGTCCACAAAGCGCGCCCCTTCTTCCACGACCTGGTGAAGTTCATGACGTCGGGCCCGGTGGTGGTGCAGGTCCTCGAAGGCGCGAACGCCGTCGCGAAGTACCGCGAAGTGATGGGCGCGACCGACCCCGCGAAAGCGGCCCCCGGCACGATCCGCAAGGACTTCGCCGAGTCGATCGAAGCGAACTCCGTGCACGGCTCCGACAGCGCCGAAAACGCCGCGATCGAGATCAAATTCTTCTTCGCCGACACCGAGATCGTCGGCTAGCGACGCACGTTGTTGCGAAATCGAATCCGTTAGATGCGTTAGATCCGCAGGAATTCGCCACTTATGGTGTTATGAGTCCGTTAGGTGGGCGTTAGGTGCGACGCCTCATCCGTTAGGCGAAGGCGCTGCTAAGCGCGAAACCGTCACCGACAACAGACGCAATCCGCCCCACCCATCGCGGTCCAAACCCGCGAAACCGCCGTTGCGCACATATGAAATTGTCAAGTCGCAGCCGCATCCGCGAGGGCCAAACCCACGCCGATGGGAAAGAACAAAGATAGAACAGAATCGACCGGAAAGTCAAGCGATTTCCTCGCGCGACTCATCCGCCACCGCCCTACGAGATTGGCCTCACCCGGGAGCGCGGGCTTCCAGCCCGCACTTAGGCGTAGCTGCGCGCGTGCGCTCAGCATCGCGGCTTACAGCGCTGCCAGCGGGTCACGCCGGCGCAACGCCGGGCCAGCAACGCCTCGGTAATACATTTCGTGCAGCTTGAAGGCTTCCTTGAGTTGACCGACGCCCGTGCTGCCCGAGACGCAAACCCTTCTTTCACTGTGGCGGTCGCTGGGCAAAGGCGCGGTGCCAAGGCGCGACCAATTTTCACCGCTGCAAGTTCAGCCGCTGTTGCCTTGCATCTTTATCCTTGATCTCGCGGAGGACGTGGAAGACTCCCGCTTCCGCTTGATCGGCACGGCGATCGAAGCCGCCTACGGCGTCCAGATGACCGGGCGCACGATCCGAGAGCTCGACCTGGGACCGGGCCTGCCGCGTGAGCCGTTGCTCAAGGACTATCGTATCGTCGCGCGTGAGGGTGTCGCCGCGCTCTCGCGCCAGAGCTTTTGGGTGGAAACCACCGGTCCGTTTTCTCATGAACGTTTGCTGCTGCCGTTCGAGACGGACAGGCCCGGCGTCGTCAGTCAGATCGTCGGCGGTTTCTTCTTCGACAACGGTTACAAGGGCCTGACGTGGAAACGCTCGATCACCAAATGGCGTGAAGACGCCAGCGAGTACTTCGCCCTCGCCGCGCCGGTCGCTTCCGCGGAGACGTAGGCGTCTCATCTCATGGCGGCGCGCAAACGTCAGATTTCGGTGACAGTGCATTCAATTCCGTATCCAAGCGACGGAAGCCGCGCGATTGGAAATTAGTGCACTGTCACCGAAATAACCCGGGTACTGACATGCCACGGGGGCGCCCGGCACCAGCACTGTCGATGCGAACCGCTAGGCCGGCGCCGGATACTGACCGTGGCGGCGTGATCACCACATTCCCGCACGACGGCGACGAAGAGAGCGCGGCTTACAGCGCTGCCCACGGGTCACTTCGGCGCTACGCTGGGCCGGCAACGGCTCGGTAACACATTTCGTGCAGCTTGAATGCCCTTCCTTAACTTGGCCGACGCCCGTGCTCCCCGAGACGCAAACCCTTCTTTCACTGTGGCTGTCGCTGGGCAAAGGCGCACTGCCAAGGCGCGACCAATTTTCACCGCTGCAGATTCAGCCGCTATTGCCTTACATCTTTATCCTTGATCTCGCGGAGGACGTGGAAGACTCCCGCTTCCGCTTGATCGGCACGGCGATCGAAACCGCCTACGGCACCCAGATGACCGGGCGCACGATCCGAGAGGTTGAGCTGGCCCCGGACCAGCCCCGTGAGCCGTTGCTCAAGGACTATCGTATCGTCGCGCGTGAGGGCGTCGCCGCGCTCTCGCGCCAGAGCTTTTGGGTAGAAACCACCGGTCCTTTTTGTCACGAACGTTTGCTGCTGCCGTTCGCAACGGACAGGCCCGGCATCGTCAGCCAGATCGTCGGCGGTTTGTTCTTCGACAACGGTTACAAAGGCCTGGCGTGGAAACGCTCGATCACCAAATGGCGTGAAGAGGCCAGCGAGCACTTCGCTCTCGCCGCACCGGTCGCTTCCGCGGAGACGTAGGCGTCTTATCGGTGCAACGCAGGGCCACGGTGAACCTCCAATCCTATCAAGGGACGCAGATCAAGGGACACCTCACGAACCGTGTTAGCGCTCACATCTCGCTACTTGCACGGGTTCAATCCAGGGATTGGCAAGGCCTGGTAGTTGTTGTTCTCCTGAATCTCCTTGACCGCGTTCAACGGGTCCGCGATGGCGGTGACGTAATAGCCGCCGGGCGGGATGCAGAGCGACGTCGAGCCGGTCCAACTGACGCCGGGCGCGATCTGCAGCGGGCTGCCGGGGTTGAATTGGACGACGCCGGGACACGTCTGTGCGTTGCCGCCGCCGATGCCGAGTTTCAGCACGGTTTGAAACGGGACTTGCGAAAGATTGGCCGCGTGCTTGGTGCTCACGTTCTTGATGGTTGCGCTCGCGGTCACGAATGGCCGCCCGCCTTTGCACTCCGTCTTTGCGATCGCCATTGATTGGACGATCAGGTCGGGATAGTTCGTGCTTTTGAGGGGCGTGGGTTTCTTGTCCTCTGGGGAAAGCGGTGCGATCAGGACGGCGGCGCCCGGCAACAGACGCAACCCGCCCCACCCATCGCGATCCAGGCCCGCGAAACAGCCGTTGCGCACACATGAAATTTTCAAGTCGCAGCCGCATCCGCGAGGGCCAAAACCTTTGCAGACGGGAAGAACAAAAATAGAACAAAATCGGCGCAAAAGTCAAGCTATTTCTTCAAAGTTCGCGCATGCGACACCATATGTTCGGGCAGAAGGCGCTGATGACTGATGAGCATGTCCGCTGAAGGCAAGGATGTTTCACCCGTCATTCCGGCTGGGGACGCGAAGCGTGCCACCGGATCGCTCGGGCTGCTCACCCCCGATTTGGACGGCACAATCAACGTAGAGTGGACGACTCTCCCAGGCCACAGCGAGATCGCATGGCGTTTCGGCTTGGCGGCACTGGTAGGTGGCGAGGATCGAGGCTGCCGGACAGTCTTCCGCGAAGGCCGACTGTGCTTGGAAGAAGAACGCGCGTACGCGGCGATCAAAGCGAAGAACTATCAAGAAGCCGCGCGGCTGTTCGAGCCGCTCGCCGAGCGCGGCTCACCGTGGGCGCACGTCAATCTCGGCTGGATGCAAATGAACGGCCACATAGGCCCCCCCGATGTCGCGAAGGCGATAGCCGCGTTCGAAAAAGCAGCCGCCAATGGATACGCCGAAGCGAAGTACTTTCTAGGCTCGGCGCTCTTAAAGGCGGGCGAGCGGAACCGAGCGGAAATCGCTTTCCGCGATGGCGCGGCTGAGAATGACGCGCGTTGCATGAGTGAGCTGATGTACTTGGAAGAGACTCGTGCATGGGAAGAGCTCGAAGCGCACAACTACAAAGAGGCGGCACGACTGTTGGAGGCGCTGGCTGCGCACGGTTCGATGTACGCGTTGGTAGAGCTCGGCCGGTTATACGAGCGCGGCAGCGTCGGCGCGCCCGATCTAAAG
>JBKJZU010000171.1:0-3109 GCA_046715015.1 Micropepsaceae bacterium | reverse complement strand
GGCAGACGCTGCATGAGTTGAGGCTTTCGCTGGCGGAGGCAGAGATCGAGCTCGAAGGCGGCCTGTCGCCACGTGTGGCGCCATTCGTCGATGTGCTCGATGCGGGCGCGCTTTTGCAGCGGGCGGGATTTGCGCTTCCCGTTGCCGACATCGATACGCTGACGGTGCGGTATGAACACCCGATCAAACTGCTCTCAGACTTGCGGGGGATGGGCGAGACGAACGTTCTGATCGAGCGGAGGCGGAAGTTTTTGAGGCGCAGTGTCCTGGCGCGCGCGGCCGAAATCTACGCAAAAAAATTCGCCGGTCCCGATGGCCGGGTGCCAGCGACGTTCGACATCATCTTTCTAACAGGTTGGGCGCCTGGCGCTAACCCATGATCGCGGCAACAAGCGTGAACATAACCGTGGTCAGGCCGGCGACCGTTTCAACGGAAGCCAAGATCGCGAGAAAGATCAGCCCGACGATCAGGCCGTATTCGATCGCCGTCGCGCCGCCTTTGTCGGCCGCGAATTTCTTCAGCATTCGAGTGAGGGCGCTCATCGTCCACCTCGGTTGGGTTCGTTCAGCCGCGAGAATGCGACGCCTCGAATTAACAGCGGGTAACACATTCAATTTTACGGGTCGCGGAATCCGGCACCTACGGTCAAAGCAGGTCGCGCAGTTGTGCGACGAGCGGCACATCCGCGGGCGGCATCGCGTAGTTGCCCATGTCGTTCGGGCGCACCCAGGCAAGTTTTTGGCCCTCGCGCGGGGACACGATGCCTTCCCAACGGCGGCAAAGGAACAGCGGCATCAGCAGGTGGAAACCTTCGTAACCATGCGACGCGAAAGCGAAGGGCGCGAGGCAATCTTCCTTCACCGCGATGCCCAGTTCTTCTTCGAGTTCGCGGATCAGTGTCAATTCGGGACGCTCGCCAGGTTCGATTTTGCCGCCCGGAAACTCCCAGAGCCCGGCCATCGATTTGCCTTCGGGGCGCTGCGCCAACAGCACGCGGCCGTCGGGATCGATCAAGGCGCAGGCGGCAACGAGGACGAGTTTCGTCGCGCCGCTCAACTGCGGTAGTCGCCGTTGATCGAGATGTAGCCATGGGTCAGGTCGCAGGTCCACACGCCCGAGGCGCCCTTGCCGACGCCGACATCGATGTCGATTTCGATCTCGGGACGTTGCATGTAGCGGCTCATCAGCGCTTCGGAGTAGTTCGGGTCGCGCTGACCCAGCGTCGCCACCCTGTGGCCGCCGAATTTGATCGAGAGCTTGTCGCGGTTCGCCGCTTCGCCGGACTTGCCGACCGCCATCACGACGCGGCCCCAGTTTGCGTCGCCCCCGGCGACCGCCGTTTTGACGAGCGGCGAGTTCGCGACGCTCAGCGCGATTTTGCGGGCAGCCTGGTTGGTTTCGGCGCCGGTGACATTGATGCGCACGAGCTTCGTCGCCCCTTCGCCGTCGCGAACAACTTGCGTCGCCAGGTCTTGCAGCAAGCCGTTCAGCTTAATGCGGAAATCGTCGAGGCGTTTGTCGTTCGCGCGAATGACCGGATTGTGGCGCGCGCCTTTGCCGGTCGCGAAGAGAAGCAACGCGTCGCTGGTCGAGGTGTCGCTGTCGACGGTGATGGCGTTGAAGCTCGTCTCCACGCCCTGCGTCAGGAGAAGCTGCAAGACGTCGCCCGGGATCGCCGCATCCGTAAACACGAACGACAGCATCGTCGCCATGTCGGGCGCGATCATGCCGGAACCCTTGGCAATGCCGTTGATCTTGACGAGCTGCCCGTCGATTTGGGCCGTTGCCGTCGCCATCTTCGGGAACGTGTCGGTCGTCATGATGGCGCGCGCGGCCTGCTCCCACGCCGTTGCACCGGTGTTTTCGTAGATCTCGGGCAACGCGTTCGTCAGGCGCTTCACCGGCAACGGTTCGCCGATGACGCCGGTCGACGCGATAAAGACCTCCTGCGGCTTGCAGGCTGCGATCGCGGCGGCGGCATCGGCCGTCGCCCGCACTGCCTCGACGCCTGCACGGCCGGTGAAGGCGTTCGCGTTGCCGGAGTTCACGACCAACATACGCGCAGAGCGCGGCGGCAGTGCGGCGCGGCACCAGTCGATCGGTGCGGCGGCCGTCTTCGAGGTCGTGAACACGCCGGCGACCGTCGTGCCCGGCGCCATGACCGCCATCAAGACATCGGTGCGGCCTTCGTAGCGGATACCCGCGGAACCGGCGCCCAGGCGCACGCCAGAGATCGGCTGCAACTTCGCAAACGATTTGGGTGCCAATGGCGATACGGGGGGCGCGCTCTTGACGGCCTTGGGCGCCATTTCCGGCGCCGACTTCGCGGTCACCGCAACTCTTGCAGACTTGCCCGCTGGCGGGGCCATTGATTTGATTCCCTCATCGAACTGCGCTCGACCTTCACGCGCGTCCGCGCTTTGTTCAGTAGCGGGCGGCGCAAAACCGGTCAAGAATGGCAGAATTCCGCGATGGACTCCGTCCCCAGTTCCGTTGCGCCGGATGGGGCTTTGGAGCCGTCTCGAGGGTTAAGGGTGGGCGCGTCGGATCACTCTGTCGCACGCTCTCGTTTTGGGCGTTTGCCCGCCGAGCAACACTCTACCCGCCTGTCCCGTCGTCGCGTTGACAGGGGGGTGGTCCGCCCTTATCTGTCCACGCGGCTTCGCGCGAAACCCCTGTTTCCGTACGTCTTGGAGGCGAGTCCCGCCATCTCGGCGGTTGTAGCGCCTCGACCTCATTCTTTTATCTTCAAGGACGGTTTCGAATGCTCGGCATGTCAACGCTGGCGAAGAAAATCTTCGGCTCCAGCAACGATCGTAGATTGAAGCCCCTCTACGCACGAGTTCCCAAAATCAACTCGCTCGAAGCGGATATCGCGAAGCTCTCGGACGAGGCTCTTCGCCAGCGCACGGTGACGTTCCGCGAACAGGTCGCGAACGGCCGGTCGCTTGACGACCTTTTGCCGGAAGCGTTCGCGACGGTGCGCGAGGCGGCGAAGCGCACGCTCGGCCAGCGGCACTTCGACGTGCAGCTGATCGGCGGCATCGTTCTGCACGAAGGCGACATCGCCGAGATGAAGACCGGCGAAGGCAAGACGCTGGTTGCGAC
>JBKJZU010000170.1:0-2973 GCA_046715015.1 Micropepsaceae bacterium | reverse complement strand
GCGCCTCATACCAAATGTATCCAACGAACGTGCCCTTTGGCTCCAACTTCACGAAGCAGGTTGCATCGATGCCGAAACAATAGGCGTCGGTTTCGCGTTGCGCTAAGGGGTCGTCCGGCGCGTGTGGAAGGCCAGAGGTGAAGCGCCGTACGCGCGGCATAATCGGTTCGAGTGCAGCGGTTGCTGCCGAAAGTGTAAGACCGGCATCTGCAAATGTCGTCTTCGCATGCTTAATCATATGCATATCCGTCCAGTCGGTGCCGCTCGGATCGCGATTGCGGATGGACGCCTCGATAGCAGCTTGCATCTCCGCGATAACCTCCGCACGTGCGGCCATCGGGTGGAGATTGCGCATCCCCAAATCGTCTTCGTGAATTATGATTTCAGGCTCGTGTGAAGCCATGCGTCACCCGTATGCCAAGCACCAACCCGGTGCTTTCAAGAAGGCGCGGTCATCGGGGATGTCGTCGTGACGATAGAGACGCGTCACTTCCTGCCAGCGGCCGGTCTTGAGCGCCTTGCTCAGCGCTTGCTCCGAGACTTTGTCGCGCGCACCTGCGCACGGAAAGACCGCGACCGGCGAAATCCAGCGCGCGTGAAACGCGTCGCCCTGACGTTGGATCAAGAAGACAGCGCCGCGGGCGGCGAAGTTGCCGTCGTCCGCTAATGTGAAGCCTTCCTCGGTCGTGAGCGGCACGAGCAGGCGTCCGCCGTCGGCCAGACGGTCCAGCCACGTGTCGGCCGGCCGTGTCGCGCCGGCATTGACGTAGATGACGTCCGCCGCGTCGAAGGGCGCCGTGGCGCCATCGCCCGCGACGATCGTGGCATTGCCGTAGCGGGCGAGGTTCGACTTGGCGCGCGATGCGAGGTCGGCGTCGAACTCGATGCCCGTCACGCGTCCGGACGGTCCGACCATCTCAGCCATGATCGCCGTGTAGTAGCCGCTGCCCGTGCCGATGTGGACGATGTGCTCGCCCGGTGCGGGTTTGGCATGCGCGAGCAGGAACGCATGCCACGATGGCTGGCCGTTGTTAAGGCCGCGCTTCGGGACAATGCCAATCAGGATGTCGGCATAGAGATGAGCGGGGTCCGCGTTATTGGTCGGAACGTACTGGCCCATGCCGGTCAAGACGGGCCAGGGGCCCGCCCCTAAGAAGTCCTCGCGCGGTACGCGTGCGAACGCTGCCTCGACGGCAGCGTCTGGCGCGCCTTCGGTCATCTTCTTCGCGTAAGCTGCTCGGATGGCTTTGAGTTCGTCGGCTGTGTGCATCAATGAGCCTCCGCGCGATGCGCCGCGGCCATCTCGCCCAGCGTCGGGAATTCGAAGTCGAGCTTCGGCATGTTTTGCACCGCCTTCGTGGCGCCGGAGCCGGTGCCTTTGTCGCCGCGGCGGTTGATCCAGCAGCGGGCGATGCCTGCGCGCTCCGCCGGTGTGTGATCGTGATAGAGGCTTTGGGCGGTGTGAAGCAGGTCGCCCTTCGTGTGGCCGAGGCGTCGCATTGTGCTCAGAAGGTATTCGAAATTTCTTGGATCGGGCTTGTACGAGCCGACGTCTTCGGCCGTGCAGATCGCGTCGAACTCGACGGCGAGGCGTTTGTTCGTTGCGGCGAAGTTTTGTCGGTCGACGTTCGAGAGGATTACGAGTTTGTAGTGGCGCTTCAGATAGCCGAGCGCTTCGACCGTATCCGGGAAAGCGGGCCATTGGCCCACGGAGAGGCCGAAGGTCTTGTCCATGGCGTCGCTCGATTTGAGGTTCCAGCGTGCGGCGAGCTTTGCGTGCACGCGCGCGAGAATGTCGCGGTAGGGCAGCGTTGGCGTTTCGTGCTCTTGCCCGGACTCAACAAGGCCGAAGGTTGCGAGCGCGGTTTCGCGATCGACGCGCGAGGTTTCGAGCAGTGGTTGGAGCGAAGCCCAAAGACCGGTTTCCCAGTCGATCAGCGTGCCGTAGCAGTCGAACGAGAGGACTTTGAAATTGCTCAGGTTCACGGCGTTCAGTTCCCGGTGAACGAGGGTTTGCGCTTCTCGAAGAACGCGCCTACCGCCTCGCGGAAGTCCTGGCTGTGAGCGGCGAGGAGCCATTGGTCGGCGTCCATGTGCATGATCGCTTGGTCGAGAGCGCCGGCGACGCGGTTGATCGAGCGTTTGATCATTTGGACGGCGATCGGGGGTAACGCCGCGTACTCCTCGGCCATCGTGCGCGCCGCGTCGTGCAGGTTTTCGCGCGGGACGACTTCGTCGAGGAAGCCCCAACTCACGAGTGTTTGCGCATCGAAGAACTTGCCCGACATGATCATGCGCTTCGCACGCGCCGGGCCGATCAGATGGACGCAGACGGGAACGGCGTTCCACATCAGGTTGATGCCGATCTTCACTTCGCCGTAGCCGATGCGTGCGTCGTTCGCGCCGATGCGGAAGTCGCAGGCGGTCGCGATGCAAGCGCCGCCACCGGTTGCGATGCCTTGGACGGCGCAGATCGTCGGCTGGTGGATTTCCTGCAGCGCGCGCATCATCTGACCGCCGAGTTCAAGGCCGCGGCGGCGCATCAGGATCGACTGCGGGTCGCCCTGGAAACGGGCTTGGCTGAGGTCGGCGCCGATCGAGAAGTCGCGGCCCTCCGCGCGCACGATGATCGCGCGGGTTTGTTCGTCCTTGGCGAACGCCTTTGCGATCTGCTCGATGTCTTCCATCATCTCGTTCGTGATGGCGTTGCGCTTGTCGGGGCGGTTGAGCGTGACAGTCGCGATGTGGCCGTCGCGGGCGACATCGATGAGGCCGGTGGGCATGGGCAGGTTTCCTTTGCGGCGCGCAGCTTCGGCGCGCGCCGTTGACAGGTCAAGCGCGGCGGCTCACGCTTAGGGTGACTCCAAAGGCCGCGACCAATGATCAAGAAGCCGATCTCTGCCGACTCGCATATCACCGAGCCGCCGAACTGCTATTCGGACCACATCGACGCCAAGTATCGCGAGCGCGCAC
>JBKJZU010000169.1:0-5552 GCA_046715015.1 Micropepsaceae bacterium | reverse complement strand
GAGGGCGCCGTCACCGGCCTCGACCATGTCGTCGTTCGCACGACGCATCCGAACCGCGCCGCCGCGCTCTATGGCGCGCGCCTCGGCCTCGACATGCGCCTCGACCGCACGGAGCCGAAATGGGGTGCGCGCCTGATGTTCTTCCGCGCGGGCGACCTCATCGTCGAAGTCGTGCACAATCTGGCCGACGAACCATCCGACACGCCCGACAAGCTCTGGGGCCTCTCTTGGCGCGTCGCCGACATCGAAGCCGCCAACGCCCGCCTCAAAGGCTCAGGCTTCGACGTCAGCGAAATCCGCCCGGGCCGCAAGCCCGGCACGCGCGTCTTCACCGTCAAGAACAACACGCTCGGCGTTCCGACGCTGATGATCGAACCGCCGAAGCGCTAGGCCGCAAGCATTCGCCGCGTTGCGTCACGATAGGCGCCCATCGCGCTCTCTTCGCCGGCATGGTGGCGATCCTTCACCAGCCACGCACCCGCCACCATCACATCGCGCACCGCGCGCCGGCCCGTCACGAACACATAGCTCGCCAGCGCTTGGACGCCGTCGCGGCCCGCGATCGACACGTGCTCCGTATCGACCACCACCAAGTCCGCGCGCTTGCCGACCGCGATCTCGCCGGCGTTGAGGCCCAAGACCTGCGCCCCGTTCCGCGCCGCTTCGGTCCAAAGCCGCGCCGCCGTTTGCGGCACGCCGGCACTCGCGGCAACGTTTCGCCGCCGGTGCAAAAGGCGTTGCGAATACTCGAGTGCTTTCAACTCCTCCGCCGGATCGACCGCGATGTGGCTATCGCCGCCGATCGCGATACGTCCGCCGGCGTTCAAGAACTCGGTCAGCCGGAAAATACCGTCGCCGAGATTGGCCTCCGTGGTTGGGCACAAGCCTGCAACCGCGCCGCTTTCGGCCAACGCCCGCGCTTCGCGCGTGTTCATGTGCGTCGCATGGACAAAGCACCAGCGCTGATCGACCGGAAACTGCGTAAGGATGTAATCGATAGGCCGCGTGCCCAACGTCGCGATCGCTTCGTCGACTTCGCCGGTCTGTTCGGCCGCATGAAGATGGATCGGTGAACCAGCCTCGACGCCCGCAATCGCCTCGCGCATCAGCCCCGGCGGCACGGCGCGCAGCGAATGCAGCGCCAAACCCAGTTGCGCGACGCCGGCCTTACTGCGCATCGCCTCGCGCAACGCAAGCAACTCTTGCACCGTCTTGCCGAACCGCCTCTGCCGCTCGCTCAACGCGCGTCCGTCCGCACCGCCGGTGACATAGAGCGTCGGCATCAGCGTCAGTGCGATCCCGCTCTCCTGCGCCGCCTGCGCAATCGCCTCCGCCATCGCCGTTGCCGGCGCATAGGCGGCACCGCCCGGCTGATTGTGCAGATAGTGGAACTCGCCGACGGACGTGTAACCCGCCTTCACCATCTCCACGAACAGGAACCTTGCGATCGCAAGCTGCGCGTCCGGATCAAGCCGCTCGGCAAAGCGGTACATTGCCTCGCGCCAGCTCCAAAAATTGTCACGGCCACCTGCATCCCACTCGGCCAATCCCGCCATCGCCCGTTGAAACGCGTGGGAATGCACATTCGCCATGCCGGGCAACACGAGGCCTTTGACCGGTTCGTCGTCCGTCGCTGCAGCGGCGACCTCGACGGAGCGAATGAGGCCGTCCGCGACGCCAATGCGAACGCCGGCGCGTACCCCCTCAGGCAGCAATGCATGATCGACAAAGTAGAAGTGCATGTTTCCTCCGCCCCCACTTTGTCACGGGCGCGGACCATGACAAAGTAGGGAATGTCGAAATGGGACCACCTCTGGATAAACGCTCGCCTCGCCACGATGCGCGAGGGAGCGGGCGCGTACGGCGCGATCGAGAATGCAGCGCTTGCCGACAAGGATGGGCGGATCGTCTTTGCAGGCCCGATGCGCGACTTGCCGGGAAAGCCCGACGCGCTCGCCACGCGCGTGATGGAAGCGCAGAGTCAATGGATCACGCCCGGCCTCATCGACTGCCACACGCATCTCGTCTTCGCCGGCAACCGAGCCATGGAGTTCGAACAGCGCTTGAAGGGTGTGAGCTATGAGGCGATCTCGAAAGCGGGTGGCGGCATCATGTCCACGGTCCGCGCCACCCGCGCGGCGGACGAAGACGTGCTGTTCAAGCAAGCGCAAGCGCGGCTGAGCGCATTGCTCGGTCAAGGTGTCACCACGGTCGAGATCAAGTCCGGCTACGGTCTCGATCTCGAGACCGAAATGCGCCTGTTGCGCGTCGCACGCCGCTTGGGCGAAGTATCGGCGATGCGCGTCACGACGACCTATCTGGGCCTCCACGCACTACCGCCCGAATATGCAAACAAACGCGCGGCCTATGTCGCCGAGATGAGCGGCCCGGTCCTACGCGCGATCGTGGCCGAAGGCCTCGCCGACGCGGTCGACGCGTTTTGCGAAGGTATCGCGTTCACGGCGGAAGAGACCGCACAGTTCTTCTCCGCAGCCACGGCGCTTGGCCTCAAAGTCAAGCTTCACGCCGACCAGCTCTCCGACACGAACGGCGCTGCGCTCGCCGCAAAGTTCGGCGCGACCTCCGCCGACCACCTCGAATACACCGATAGCGCCGGCATCGCGGCAATGGCGAAGGCAGGCACCGTCGCCGTGCTGCTCCCCGGCGCATTCTTCGTCCTGCGCGAAACCCGCAAACCGCCGGTCGAGGCGTTACGCCGCGCAAAGGTGCCGATCGCGGTCGCGACCGACTGCAACCCCGGCACTTCGCCGAACGTCTCGCTGCACACGACAATGGCGATGGCCTGCACGCTGTTCGGACTAACGCCGGAAGAGACACTGACCGGCGTCACCCGTAACGCCGCGCGCGCCTTGGGCTTGGGCGCGGAAACCGGTACGCTCGAAATCGGCAAGGCCGCCGACTATGCCGTCTGGCCGATCGATCATCCGAGCGAACTCAGCTACTGGATCGGCGGCAGCATCAGCCCGTCCGCCATCGGCTGCAGCGCGGCCCTCGCCGCCGCGAACCAACCCGCCTCCTGAGTTCCGGGGTTAGACCTGAACGGGCTTCGCCATCCGCTTCAGATCGCGCTCGAAGTAGTTGCCGGCGAGCCAATAGTGGCCCGCCGCCCAAATGTTCAAGAATGAAATCGCAAAGAGTGCGTAGCGCAGCGAGTCCTTGCCATAGGTCGGCGCAAGCGCGTCGCTAATGTAGCCAGCAAGAAACGGCCCGATCCCCATGCCGATCAAGTTGATCACAAAGAGCAACAGAGCCGAGGCGACGGTACGCATGCGCACGTCGACCAGGCCCTGGGTCATCGCGTAGGTCGGCGGCAGATAGACTGCACCGAGCGCCGCCGGTATGCCGATCAGCGCGAACACGATCGCCGAGGAATCGGTCAGATAGAGCGCAAGCCCGAACGGCAGTCCGACAAGTGTCGCGATCGTCACGATGCGCGGCATCCACTTCAAGTCACGCTTGGAAAATTGATCGGCGATGTAGCCGCCGAAGAACGTGCCCAACCCACCCGCGACGCCGAAAACAAGCGCGAGGAACAAGCTGAGATCCGTCATCGAAAGCCCGTGCGAGCGCATGACGAATGTCGGCCACCACTGCACACCGGCATAACCGACAAGCGTGGTGATCGTGGCGCCTGCGAACACGTGAACCAGCGACGGCTGATTCAGCATGTGCCGTATGGTCGTCATCAGCGGTGGCGCCTCGCCGACCGGTGCTGCGCCGTCGCTTGCGCCGCGCCGCGGTTCGCGAATTGTGAACATCACGAGCAAGGAGAGGATCAGCCCCGGGATGCCGAGGACATAGAACGTCGTCCGCCACCCGTAGGTCGCCGCAATGTGCGCGCCTCCGTAGAGCCCGACGAACAACCCGAACGGCACGCCCAGCGCGAAGATGCCGAGCGCGGTTGCCCGGTTCTTCGGCGCGAACATATCCGAGATGATCGCGTGCGAGGGAGGGCTGCCCCCAGCCTCGCCGACGCCGACGCCGACACGCGCGAACGCGAACTGCCAATAATTCTGCGCGAGGCCGCACACGGCGGTCATCACCGACCAGATCGCGACTGCGATCGAAATGATCGTCTTGCGGTTTCCTCGGTCGGCCATAATCGCGATCGGCACGCCAAGCGTCGCGTAGAAGACCGCAAACGCCGTCCCGGCCAGGAACCCGAGCGCCGCGTCGGACACCTGAAACTCCGCTTTGATGGCGGGCATCAGCACCGAAAGGATCATCCGGTCGGCGTAGTTGCTGATGTAAACGACAAGCAGCAACAGCAGGACGTAGATCTTGTAAGTGGTCGTGAAATCCTGTGCCTGCGCGGGTGCGGCGGTGACCGAACTCATGGCGTTTCCCTGAAATTGACGTTTTTCTTGTTAAGACTGAACTTGCAGGAAACGTAGCCAAACGGCAAAGCCTTTTGATCGGCGAAGGCGAAGGGGAGAGCGGCATGCAGGATCGTGGGATCGTCGACGTCATGTCTCTAGGGGACACCGGCCTCCAAACCCTCTACGCCGAGCGCATCGAACCGATCTTGCGCGCCCAGGAAGCGGGCCGCGGCACGGCGATGGGCACCTATCGCATGCGTGTTCTCATCGGCGTGGTCGGCGCGCTCGCCGTAGGCGCCTTTGCCTATGCGATCAGCAGCGACCTGTGGAACACCGTGATCTTCGGCGGCATGGCGTTCGCTGGCGCACATTGGTGGGCCTACCAGCCGCTGCAAGAAGTGGCGACGAACACGAAGCAGCAGTCGTTGACCGCGATCGCGAATGCGATCGGCTGCGGTTACTATCGCGCCGGCTTCGCGCCGGCTGCACTTTCACAGTTCAACGAGCTGAAACTCCTCCCGTCGTGCGATCGTTCCAGCTACGAGGATTGTTTCGACGGTAAATACAGTGGCTGCACATTCGCCTTTTACGAAGGCCACCTGGAACAGCGCATTCGAACGAAGAACGGTAGTCGCTGGGTCACGGTCTTCCGCGGTCAGCTGATTCGCATCGCGTTCCCGAAGAAGTTCCTGGGCACGACCATCGTCAAGCGCGACGCCGGTCTATTCAACTTCATGCAGCGTTGGATGACGAGCTTGCAACGCGTCGGCCTGGGCGACAGCCGCCTCGAAAAGGCGTTCGAGGTTTACTCGAACGATCAAGTTGAGGCGCGCTATCTCATTCACCCCGTCTTTATGGAGCGGTTGTTGGAGTTGGAGACCCGCTTCAAGGGCAAAGGCTTGCGGTGCGCCTTCATCGAGGGCGATCTGCTGGTTGCCATCGAAGGCGGCGACAAGTTCGAGGTGGGTACGATGTTCGCCCGTCTCGACGATATCGCCCGTGTCCGCGCGATCGTGGAAGACATCGCGGGCATCATGCACGTCATCGACGCCGTGCTGACGGCCGAGCACGGCGCGCTCCCAAACGAAAAGGGCCCGGCATCGCCGGGCCCATCGTCGTAACGCTTCGAAGAGCGGCTACTGTCCCATCATGTCCTGGCCGTTCGCCAGAACCTTGCCGTCCTTCGTGAACTGAATGTCGATCGTGTAGGCC
>JBKJZU010000168.1:0-2930 GCA_046715015.1 Micropepsaceae bacterium | reverse complement strand
ATGCTGCCCCGCCGGCAACATCGTCACGACCGCCTCTTGCTCGCGCGCCGCGTCGCTCGCCGAACCACGCGAACGCGCACCTGTCGCGACCGCCTTGTCGATCGCGACAGCCGACATGTCGAACACCGCGACATCGTGACCGGCCTTCACGAGATTGGCCGCCATCGGCCCGCCCATGTTCCCGAGCCCGATAAAACCGATGCGCATTTTGTCCTCCTGACTTTTTTCCCAGGCGCCGTTATAGGCCCGATTTTGTATCGCGTTAACACTGATCCGCTAGCGTTCGAGAAGAATGAGCAAAACACACACACCCGAACAGGTCTTCGCCCAACTGGCCAACGTCTGGCAGACCGCGCGCGGTAGCCGCGCGATGCCGGCACGCGCCGACATCAACCCGGCACAGGCGGGAGCGTCGCTCCAGTATGTTGCGCTCGTCGACGTCATACCTGGCAGCCCGGTCGATTTCCGTTTTCGCCTGATCGGGCAACACCTGATCGACTCTTACGGCCGCAACGTTACCGGCGCCCTGCACTCCGATTTGACCCACGACCGGCCCGAGCGTCCGGGTTACGATGCCTTCGTTCGCTGCGTCGAGACACAGACGCCGCAAGCGGCCACGACCGATTTCCGCAACCACAACGACACGCCCTGCCGAGCGGCGGTAAGAGTATGGCCGTTGTCGGATAATGGAAGCAGAGTGACAGGGCTTCTCGTCTCCTGCATCTTCCTGAAGATCGAAGACCTTTAGGCGAGCTGCAGATCGCCCTGCGGCAGCGCTGCGAAATACCCCATCACGGCTTCAGCCTTAACTTCTCCCAATGTGGCGGGCTTCCATTTCGGCGCGTTGTCTTTCTCGACGATCACCGCGCGGACGCCTTCGTAGAAATCGTGCCCGCGCATGAACCGGTTCGTCAGCCGGAACTCCAGCTGCATGCATTCCTCAAAACCGCGCTGACGACCTTCCCGAAGCTGCCGGAACGTGACCTTCAGGCTCGTCGGGGATTTGGTTTTGAGCGCCTTCAACGTCTCGGCGGCAAATAGCGAACTGTCGCTCTCCAAGGACGCGACGATCGCCTCCACCGTCCCGTGCGCAAAATGCCGGTCGATCAAGGGCTGCAGCCCCGCGATCCTCGATGCGTTCGCGGGCGCTATCGCAAACCGCGAAAGCGTCCGCTCGTAAGGTTCGCCAGTATCGGCCAAAGCCCCAATCAAGCCTTCGTGCTGCGCCGCGGGCACAATATGTGTAGCGACGCCGGCATACTTGGCGTCGATGACGTCGAGGCGCGCGCCCGTGAGTCCCAAGTACATCCCAAGCTCGCCCGGCAACCGCGGCAGGAAATACGTGCCGCCGACATCCGGAAAAAGCCCGATCCCCGTCTCAGGCATTGCAAACACGGTGCCCTCCCCACACACACGCTGCCGCCCGTGCACCGACACGCCGACCCCACCACCCATGACGATGCCGTTGATCAGCGCGATATAGGGCTTCGGATAACGCTTAATGAGAGCATTGAGTTTGTACTCGCGCTCATAGAAATCGATTACATAGGGCGTGCCCGCCTTGCCGGAATCGTGCAGCGCCCGGATGTCGCCACCCGCGCAAAACGCCCGCTCTCCCGCGCCGCGCACGATCACAAGTTCGATCGCGTCGTCGCCACGCCAAGCGATGAGCTCCGCCTGCATCACATCGACCATGCCAAGCGTCAGCGCGTTCAACGCCTTCGGCCGGTTGAGTGTGATGAGCCCAACCCTGCCGCGTCGTTCGAAGAGCACGTCTTCCATCGTTATCCTCTCACGCCGCGGGCACACGCGGTAATCTCACCGGCCAAATGCCGCTGAGCAGACCCAGGCCATACGCCCACAGCAGCCAGCTCGCAAAAATCCGTTCCTGCGTCGCGTTCATGATCGGAAACACGTTCTCGATCCACACGAACACGAACGAATCGGCGACGAGCCCCGACGCGCAGATCAAGATCGCCGCCACCGCCCTCTCGATCGGACGCGTCTGGAACGCGGCAAAGAAGAACCAGCCGATTGCGAACACCAACGGAACCGTCAGCACAAAGACGGCCACCGTCAAAACCGTGTTCCCCGGCACAAGTATATAATTGCCCAGCCACCGCACGATGACGGTCGCCTCGAACCAGATGAGCACGCCGTATGCGACCGCCCACAGCGCAAGCCGCCGCGAGATCATTGCCGCGACATCTCCCGCGCGATGATGACGCGCATGATCTCGTTCGTGCCTTCCAAGATTTGATGCACGCGCAGATCCCGCACGTGGCGCTCCAGCGGAAAGTCCTTGAGATACCCATATCCGCCATGCAGCTGCAGTGCGTCGTTCGCGATCTTCGACGCATTGTCGCTGGCAAAGCGCTTCGCCATGGCGCACAGCATCGTCGCGCGCGGATCGCGCCGGTCGAGCGCCGCAGCCGCATTCCAGATCATGAGCCGCGATGCCTCCAGCTCCGTCGCCATGTCGGCCAGCTTGAACTGCGTCGTCTGAAACTCGGAGAGCGCCTGACCGAACTGCTTGCGCTCGCTCGCATAGCGCTGCGCCTGCTCCAGCGCCGCCCGCGCCGTCCCAAGCGAACACGCGCCGATATTGATCCGGCCGCCGTCGAGCCCCATCATCGCGATGCGAAAGCCTTCGCCCTCCGCGCCGATACGGTTCGCCACCGGCACGCGGCAATCCTCGAACATCACCTGCGCGGTCGGCTGGCTCCGCCAACCCATCTTCCGCTCGTTCTTGCCGAACGAAAGACCCTTCGTGCCCTTCTCGACGACGATGCTGGATATCCCCTTCGGCCCATCGACGCCCGTGCGCACCATGCACACATAAACGTCCGACACGCCCGCGCCCGAGATGAACGCCTTCGCGCCATTCAGCACATAGTGGTCGCCATCGCGCACCGCCTTCGTCTTCAGGC
>JBKJZU010000167.1:0-5347 GCA_046715015.1 Micropepsaceae bacterium | reverse complement strand
GATCACCCAACCGTCTTCGGCCTTCGCTCCGCTATTGAAAAACGTCGACGGCGCCGTGAAATTGAACGTCAACGTGTGTGGGTGCGGAACGGGCGCCGTGTGAGTGACGGTTGTCGAATACGACGTGAGGACCGATCCGTTGCTCCCAGCGATCGACTTGATGTCGTCGGTGATGTTCCATCCGCCGAAGACCGAAACGTAGCCGCCAGCTTGTACCGGCGACGCGATCGCCAACACGGCCGTGGCAGCAGCCGACGCCAATAACGTGTTTCTCAAATCCATTATGAGTCTCCCCGCGGATTACTCCGCCCCCGCTGACACGTCCGCGCTTGGTTAACGCTGGTCCGCGCCTGTTACACCCCATAGGTGCACTGTCCTAACATCGAGGCGGCAGTTGGCTCAACGCGCGTCACGCCGCTTGTGATCGGTGGAATCGATTCAGTTCGTGGGGTGCGTCCGATTCGCATCAGTGCACCTACGAATGCGTTCGCCTCAGGATTGTTTTGGGGACGAAACAATCGCGCCCAGGGCGTGTGCAGCCCAAAAGGCAAGGCAGCCGTGTAATTTTTCTAGTGCCGGAAGTGGCGCACGTCGGTGAAGACCATTGCAAGGCCGCGTTCGTCGGCAGCGGCGATGACTTCTTCATCGCGCATGGAGCCGCCGGGTTGGATGACCGCTGTCGCGCCGGCTTCCGCCGCCGCGATAAGGCCGTCGGCGAAGGGGAAGAACGCATCGGATGCGACTGCGGAGCCTTTCGCGAGCGACTCGCTTAAACCCGCTGCCTTGGCCGCTTCTTGCGCTTTCCAAGCCGCGATCCGCGCACTGTCGATGCGGCTCATTTGGCCGGCGCCGATGCCGACGGTTGCGCCCGCTTTCGCGTAGACGATCGTGTTCGACTTCACATGTTTGGCCACACGGAACGCGAAGATGAGGTCTTTGAGTTCGCTGTCGGTGGGTTTGCGCTTGGTGACGACGCGCAGTTCCTTCTCCGTGATGCGGCCGTTGTCGCGCGATTGCAGCAGGAAGCCGCCGGCGACCATGCGCACGTTCATGCCTGGCGTTGTGGGATCGGGCAGACCATGAGCGACCAGCAGGCGCAGGTTCTTTTTCGCACTCAAGATTTTTCGTGCGTCTTCGTCCGCGTCGGGCGCTATAATCACTTCGGTGAAGATCTTCGCGAGTTCGGTCGCCGTCGCGCCGTCGAGTATGCGGTTGCAGGCGATGATGCCACCGAACGCCGATACGGGATCGCAGCGCAGTGCGAGCCTGTAGGCATCGGCTAGCGTTGGCGCCGTCGCGACGCCGCACGGGTTCGCGTGCTTGATGATCGCGATGGCGGCGGTTGCCTTCGGATCGAACTCGGCGACGCATTCGTAGGCGGCGTCGGTGTCGTTGATGTTGTTGAAGGAAAGTTCCTTGCCGCCGACTTGCGTCGCCGTTGCGACGCCGTAACGATGTTCGCCGGTTGTGTAGAACGCGGCGTTCTGGTGCGGGTTTTCGCCGTAGCGCAGGCTTTGCTTCAGGTGACCGGCGAGTGCGAAGCGACGCGGCGGCGTGCGATCTTCGGGCTTTTGCGCCATTGCGAGTTCTTGGCCGAACCAGGTCGAGATCGCAGCATCGTAGGCGGCCGTGCGTGCATAAGCACGAGCGGCGAGTTGCTTGCGCGTTGCGGCCGAGAGCGCGCCTTTGTTGGCGGCGAGTTCGGCGAGGACCGATGCGTAGTCTTCGACGTCGACGATGACCGCGACATAGCCGTGGTTCTTCGACGCCGCGCGGATCATGGCGGGGCCGCCGATGTCGATGTTCTCGATCGTCTCTTCGAACGAGGCCTTTCGGGCTACGCTTTCTTCGAACGGATAGAGATTGCAGACCAGCAGATCGATGCCTTCGATGCCGTGCTCTTGCATCGCTTTCGCGTGGCTGGGTTCGTCGCGAAGCGCAAGCAGACCGCCGTGCACGCGCGGGTGCAGCGTCTTCAGGCGGCCGTCCATCATTTCCGGAAAGCCGGTAACCGCCGCAACGTCGGTGACTTTAAGGCCTGCCGCCGCCAGCGCCTTTGCGGTGCCGCCGGTCGAGACGAGTTCGACGCCCAGTTTCGCGAGGCTCTGCGCGAACTCGACTAGGCCTGTCTTATCGGAAACGGAGATCAGCGCCCGGCGGACCGGACGGAGGTTTTGCGTCGACATCGGGGGTGCCTTTTCCATCACTCTGGCGAGCGCGAAATAGCACGGGGCTTAGCCGGCACCCAAGCGTCCGAACGCCTCAGACGGGTGCGTCGGCGGCGAAACCTGTGGCTTTCTTTAGCGCCCACTTCACCGTCGTTGGTTCGGCGCCGGTGATCCCTGCGATGACGATTTGCTGAGTTTTGCGGATCGCATCGCCCGAGCCCAGATAGACGCCGTCCGCGAGGTCGATTTCCGCGTCGGCGCCGAAACGCCAGGTGGTGCCGGATGGCAGGGTCAGCACCACAGACCTGCGGTCGGATCCGCGCGCGGCCTTCACGGACGGATGCAAATGGAAGCGGGCAGCGAACCGGCTCGGTGCGGCGCCGCTTCGCGGCACGAGGCGGTCTTCACCGCGGATGTCGTTGCCGTCGTGCGCGACGAAGATCTGGCGCTCATGCACGAGACCGAACGGCTTTGCGTAACCGTCATGGCTGGTGTCGAGGAGAATACCCGCCTCGTTTTCGTGGCGCTTGTGCTCGATGCGGGTTGGGCCGTCGATCAGGCGCAGCCCTAAGAAGCGCTTCGCCCACGCGCCGTTGACGACGTGCGCGGAGGAGGTGTCGGCGATCGTGACCGTCGAGTGCGCGGCGGTGGCACGCATCGCTTGCACCCATTCGGCGCCCTTCATTGGCGCGGTGCCGCCGTTGACCACGATGCGTTCGTCGCCGGCGCTAAGTTCGAATGAGAGCGCACCGGCGTGAGCGTCATGCGACATGTCTCCAGGCGGCGCCAAACCGCAATCGGCGATGATCAGCGTCCGGCCGCAAGCGATGCGGTGATAACCCGCTTGGGCGGAATGCAACGTTTCACGGGTGCGGCCGGTGTCGTAGCTCAGAAGCGTTTGGGCCCATCCGCCGACGCCTTCTGTGCCGCCGTTGAAGAGCGCGAGCTTGCCGTCGCCGTGCAGCATGAAGCGGATCATCGGCATCATGCGGTCGAGGGCACGGCGGATCGTGACGGGAACGATTTGGTCGCGCTGAGTCATGGCGTCGACGAGCGAGAGCAGGTCGCTGGCGACACTCAGCACCGTTTCCGGATTGCGCGAGATGTGCCCGCCGTCCGGCAGGATTTGCTCACCCAATTCTTCGGCGAGCATGTGCAGTCCCTTGGCCATGCGCGTATCGCCGTCGGGCAGGAACACGCCCGATTGCGTCAGACCGATCGCGGCGACCATGCGATCGAGGCCCGCCGGAGCGTTCGGCGCCGTCTTCAGCAAGTGCCGCGCCTGGCGCGCCATCGAGAGCAGCACGCGCGAGCGGAACAGCACATCTGCGTTCGTCAGGATCAGGCGGCCGAAGCTTGCCCACGTGATCAACCGGCGTGCCGTCACATGCGGGCGCCAGGCGACGTCGTGCCAGGTGCCGTACGTGCGGACCCAATGCGCTATCAACTGGCGCAGGTGTTCTTGCACTGGCTCGGAACCGCCGGCATCGAAGTGGCGGAGCCAATGGAACGAATGAAGGCTCTCCGCCCACTCGTCGCTTGGCGGCTTGATGAAGAAGGGCGAGCCGTCGCGCGCGGTGGCATCGCCGCCGGGCAGGCGGAAGCGGCCCATGATGAGCAGCTCCGCTTCGGCGATGCTTTTCGGGTGAAAGCTGCGCGGGTTGACGAAGAGGCGGTCGGGGGCGGGGCCGCTCAGGCTGCGCTGCCAAATCGGGCTGCGGTGAAGCTGGCGCTGCCAGGTCGCAGCCGCCGCAGCGCGGGCGCCGGCGATCATTTCGCGGGCGTTCGCGAACGCATTGAACTTGTAAGCTTGCGGCGCGTCGCTCGCTTCAGCCGCCACGGAGCTTTGCAATGTTGTCGCGATAACGGCTTGGCCCGCCTGCAAACGCGGCGGTTCCAGCGACGAGGACGTCGGCTCCTGCTTCAATAGCGAGGGCAGCGGTTTGCCCATTGATACCTCCGTCGACCTCCAGCTCGATGGCACGGCCCGACCGATCGATCATTGCGCGTGCTTCACGCATCTTCGCGCGCTGACCATCGATGAAGCTTTGTCCCCCGAATCCCGGATTGACGGTCATCACGAGAATCAGATCGATGTCGCCCAAGATATGCTCGATCAGAGAGATCGGCGAACCCGGATTCAGGGACACACCCGCCTTTTTTCCTAGGCTCTTGATCAGTTGCACCGTCCGGTGGACGTGGGGGCCCGCTTCCGGGTGCACGGTGATGATGTCGGCGCCCGCGTCGGCGAATTCCTTAATGTAGGGATCGACCGGCGAAATCATGAGGTGAACGTCGAGCGGCAGCTTCGTGTGAGGGCGCAGCGCCTTCACCATCTGCGGGCCGATCGAGATGTTCGGGACGAAGTGGCCGTCCATGACATCGACGTGGATGTAGTCGGCGCCGGCCTCGGTGATGGCGCGAACTTCCTCGCCCAGCCTGGCGAAATCGGCAGCGAGGATCGACGGAGCGATTTTGGGCTTCTTCATGAGGGCGCTTTAGCGGAGTTGGGGGGCTTCGCGCAATCAAGGCGGCGCGGCTTCAGGCCGTTCTCCGCAGGCGGGCGGCGTAGAAGCCGTCGAGGCCGCCCAAGTCCTGCCAGTGGCTGGGGAGCGTGCGCAGATCGCCCTGCGGGGTCGCGAACTCCGATTCCGTCGGCGTGACCGGTACTCGGGTGAAAGCTGGGTGATTGGCGAGGAACGCGTCGACGACCTCAACGCCTTCCTGATGCGCGAGCGAGCAGACGCAGTAAATGACGAGGCCGCCGGGCTTGACCATCTCAGCCGCAGCGGCGAGCAGGCGGTGTTGAACGGCGGCTTGGGCCATCACGTCGGAGAGGTCTTTGCGCCAGAGCACGTCCGGGTGACGGCGCACGGTACCTGTTGCCGTACACGGCGCGTCGAGCAGGACGGCGTCGGCAGGTTCCTTCGGGCGCCAGGTGTGCGCGTCCGCGACTTCGATTTGGGCTTTGAGGTTGAGCCGCGCGAGGTTCGTCATCACGCGCTTCGTTCGGTCGAAGGCGAGATCGACGGCGATCACGTTTGCGCCGGCGGCCGCGAGTTGCGCGGTCTTGCCGCCGGGTGCCGCACAGAGGTCGATGACGGTTTTGCCTTTGATGGGCCCCAGCAATGCTGCCGGGATCGCGGCGGCGGCATCTTGTATCCACCAGGCGCCTTCGG
>JBKJZU010000166.1:0-3734 GCA_046715015.1 Micropepsaceae bacterium | reverse complement strand
ACGCCATGGCGCTCGCAACCGTTGATGCGGACGGCTTGCCGAACGTGCGCATGGTTCTTCTGAAGGGACACGACGAGCACGGTTTCGTCTTCTACACGAACTTCGAAAGCGCAAAGGGCAGGGAGCTACTGGGCCAGCAGAAAGCAGCGCTCTGCTTCCATTGGAAATCGATCCGCCGCCAGATCCGCATCCGCGGCACGATCACAACGGTCAGCGACGCCGAAGCCGATGCGTATTTCGCGACCCGTCCGAAGGATAGCCAAATCGGAGCCTGGGCCTCACGCCAATCGCGCGCGCTCGAAGGCCGCTTCGAACTCGAAACCGAAGTTGCGAAATACGCCGCCCGCTACGGCCTAACAAAGGTGCCGCGCCCGCCGCATTGGTCCGGCTTCCGCCTGACCCCGGTCGAGTTCGAGTTCTGGCGCGACCGTCCGTTCCGCCTCCACGACCGCCTGGTCTATCGCCGCGACGGTGCGAACGCGCCCTGGCGAACGGAGCGTCTGTTCCCGTGACGAGCGCCGAGGCGATCACAAACCGCAAAGCAACTGGCGCGGAGGCCGAGCGGCTGAAGCGCATCGCGACCTACGCTGCCGTCGCCGTGGCTGCTATGCTGATCGGGATCAAACTGTGGGCCTGGGTCGCAACACACTCGGTCGCGATGCTGGCCTCGCTCGTCGACTCGACGCTCGACCTCGTCGCCTCGGGTGTGAATCTTCTCGCCGTCCGTCACGCGCTGACGCCCGCCGACCACGAGCACCGCTTCGGCCACGGGAAAGCCGAAGCGCTCGCGGGTCTAGGCCAAGCGGCCTTCATCGGCGGCTCGGCGGCGTTCTTGCTGTTCCAATCGCTAGCGCGTCTTTTCAAACCGGAACCCGTGCACGAAAGCACGCTGGGCCTCGCCGTGATCGGCGTCTCGCTAGTGCTGACGGTGGGGCTCGTTCTCTTCCAGCGTTACGTGATTTCCCGAACGCACTCGCTCGCGATCAGCGCCGACCGGCTGCACTACGCCACGGATATCGTAACAAACGTCGGCGTCGTCCTGGCACTCGTGATCTCGGGCCTCTGGGGCTGGCAGATTGCCGACCCGCTAATCGGCCTTGCGATCGCCCTTGTCATCGCCTGGGGTTCGTTCAGCATTTTACGCGGGTCCTTCGACGAACTGATGGACCACGAACTGGACGACGCCGATCGTCAGCGCATCAAGGACATCGTGAACCGGCACGCGGGCGTCGAAAGCCTGCACGACCTGCGCACACGCAGAGCGGGCCATCGCGCCTTCATCCAGCTGCATCTCGAACTGCCGCCAGAGATGACGCTACTCGAAGCCCACCGCATCAGCGACGAAGTCGAAACCGCGATCATGGCGGCCTTCCCGGACGCTGAGGTGATCACGCACCAAGACCCCGCCGGCGTCGAGATGGTGCATTCGTTCGCGAAGCGCTAGTAAGGTTGCGAATGCTCAGCCCGGCGATGAACGACACAAAGTGGGAAGAACTGCGACTGGCAATGCACTCCCTCGATCCAGCGCCTCGCTGGAGCACGCTTTCAACCAACGGTCATCAATCGCGACCCGATAGAGATTGGTTTTATCACTTCAGGGAAAGTGGATACGAGGACATCCTCCACGTCGACATTTTCGCCGATAACCCCGAACACCGAAGAACGATTCATTCCGAACTCAAGCGCATCCATCTTCCCGGAGAGGAAACCGCAGACGGATTTCGGGTCTTTGGATACATCCCGCAAGGGAAAGCCGTGGACTTCCTCTGAATCGGTCTCGCTGCGATTCGATGGAATCGCAACGCTAGGGCTGCGGCGGCGCGGCAACCGGAACTTTGCCCGGATAAACGACAGGCCCCTGGACCTGCACCTTCGCGTCCTTGAACAGGATCCAGTCGGCGACGAGCTGGAAGTAGCCATCCGAGAACCGCGTCTGCAACCGCTTGCCGTCTTTCTCATCGAACTCGATGATGCCGTGGTCGGCGGTCGGGAACATGACGATGTCGAGGTTCGTCCGCGTCACCTGCACCTCGCGCAGAATGCGCAGCGTGTTCGTGGCTGGCGCCGAACTGTCGCGCCCGGCCAAAACCCAAAGATGCGGCTTCTCGTAGGCGTGAAGCGCCGGCACCGGATCGTACTCCCAAGAGGTGCCGACATCGACCACGGGACCGAGCAAGCTTAGCGCCCAATTCGGATACGCCAAGAAGTCGCCGGTGAACTCGCCCTCCACCTTCGGATACCAGGGTTCTTTCTGGTACTTCGCCCGCACCGCATCGAGCTCATCGAACCCGTCCTTGAAATCCGACGCCATCACGCGGCCCGTCGCATCCGTGATCTCGCGCGCCTTGACGATCACGTCCTCGCCATAACCCGCGGTGCGCAAATCGTCGAACACCTCTTCGCGGTCTTCCGCGAGCGGGCTCTCGACGAGCCCGAATCCCACGACCACGAAGTCCGCATTTGCCTTGCGCCCGGCAAGCGGCGCGATCCACCCCGCCTGACTGCCGCCTTGGAAGCCGACCTCGCTGGCAAGCGCGCCCGCCATCGCACGCGCCTTCTTCAAAGCCGCCGCCGCATCGTCCGAGAGCAAATGGAAGTCCTGCGAGTATGTCCCCTCGGATTTGCCCGTGCCCCGCTTGTCGAACGCGAACACGCCGATGCCCTTCGCAGCCAGCAGATACTGCATGCGGCTGAACAGGATCGCGCTGTCGCGCTCCGATCCATGCACGAGCACGGCGACCGGAATCGCACCCTCAAGCCGCGGCATCGTAAGCCGCCCGGCGAGCTTCAGCCCATGGCTCTCGAACGTCGTGTCCGTGACGTCGAGCGTCTGCCGCTTTCCGGTACCGGCAAGCGCACCACCCGTGATCGTGACCGTACCCTCACGGCACGCAACCGTCACCGACGCGTCGGGCGCGGGTCTGTCGGTCCACCCGACGAACGGCATAAACGCCGACGCCGGTTCGCGCGTGCCGGGCGCCGGCTTGAGCCGCCAAGTCTGACCATCCATGAACGTTATTCGCAGCGACTGTCCCGCTGTAGGCGTCACGCTCGCAAACATGCCGTTGGGAAATTCATAAGCGCCGTAGGCGCACGCCAGCCGCGCATCGGGCTGCGGCAGCGGGCGGACGAAATACGCCCACGCGCCGAGTACGATCAGCCCCAAGAAAAGCGGAATAAGCAGTAGCCGCCGAAACCACATGAGCCGTCCCCCAATATGTTGGATCGACGTTAGCCGATCCCTGCGCGCCGCACAGTCACGCCGCCGTGAAGATTCAACCGCGAAGCTTCTCGCGCCGCACCCATTCTTCCGTTTTGTCGAGCGCGCGGGTGAAGCGGTCGAACATATCGTCGATTTCGGCTTCGGTGATGATCAGCGGCGGGCAGAACGCAAGCCGGTCGGCCAGCATCGCGCGGGTGAAGATGCCTTCTTCCTGCGCGAAGCCCGCACACGCCATACCGACCGCCTTGTCGGCCGGGAAGTTCTTGCGCGCGGCTTTGTCCGCCACCAACTCCACGCCGCCGAGCAGACCCACGCCCACGGCCTCGCCGACAAGCGGATGATCGCCCAACACCTTCAGCCGCTTCGCAAACGTGGGCGCCACGCGCCGGACGTGCGCCACGATGTTGCGCTCTTCGTAGATCTTCAGCGTCTCGACCGCGACCGCAGCAGCGACCGGATGCGCGCTGTACGTAAACCCATGCCCGAACGTGCCGATCGCGCGGCTTTGGTC
>JBKJZU010000165.1:0-9689 GCA_046715015.1 Micropepsaceae bacterium | reverse complement strand
TGCCGGTGAGAAAGCCTCTTGCGAGCGGGCTCCACGGGATGACGCCGATTCCTTCGCTCAGGCAAAGCGGCAGCATTTCGCGCTCTTCCTCGCGGTAAACGAGGTTGTAGTGCGGCTGCATGGAGACGAATTCGGCGAGACCGTTCGCACGCTGCAGCCCCAGCATTTTCATGAACTGCCAGGCGTACATGGACGATGCGCCGATGTAGAGCGCTTTGCCCGCCTTCACGACGTCGTTCAACGCCTCAACCGTCTCTTCCATCGGCGTGTCGTGGTCGAAGCGGTGGATTTGGTAGAGGTCGATGTAGTCGGTGCCGAGGCGCTTTAGGCTGGCGTCGACGGCTTCCATGATGTGCTTGCGCGAGAGACCGCGGTCGTTCGCGCCTTTGCCCATCGGCGAAAAGACTTTTGTCGCGATCACGACTTGGTCACGCTTGGCCATCTCTTTCAGAGCGCGGCCCGTGACCTCCTCGCTGACGCCCAGCGAATAGACGTCGGCCGTGTCGAAGAAGTTGATGCCGAGGTCGAGCGCCTGCTTGAAGTAGGGGCGCGAGGCCTGCTCATCCAAAATCCACTCGCGCCACTTCGGGCTGCCGTAGGTCATGCAGCCGAGGCAGAGACGGGATACTTTCAGGCCGGTCTTTCCGAGGCGGACGTAGTCCATGGCAATTCTCATTCTGTTACGCCATCTTCGCGCGAAATCGTCTTCCAAGCGAGAGGGAACAGATGCCCCATTTGAATGCAGCCCTCATCGGCAAGGCCGGCAGCGCGCGGGAGCTCGCGACGCCGGCGCTGGTGATCGATCTGGCGTCGTTCGAGCGCAACGTGGTCGCCATGCAGGAGCATTGCAATCGCGCGGGGCTGAAGCTTCGGCCGCATGCGAAGACGCACAAATGCGCTGAGATCGCGCGGCGCCAGATTGCGGCCGGGGCCGTCGGGCAGTGTTGCGCGAAGCTCGGCGAAGCGGAGGCGCTTGCCGAGGCTGGGATCGACGGGTTGCTGGTTACCTCGCCCGTGGTGACCGCGCAGGCGTTCGCGCGCGTCAGCAAACTGAACGCACGGCTCGGCGAATTCATGATCGTTGCCGACAGCGCGGTTTGCGTGGACGGCTACGCGCAGGCGGCGCGAGCGTCGGGGAAACGGTTGAAAGTGCTGGTCGACGTCGATGTCGGCCTGCACCGGACGGGCATTGCGCCGGGAGAGCCTGCGCTGGCGCTGGCTCGGAAAATCGCCGCAGATCCGCAGCTGCAATTCATGGGGCTGCAGGGTTACGCGGGGCAGTTGCAGCACGTGCCGGTGTTCGAGGAACGGCGGACGCAATCGTTAGCGGCGCTGAAGTTGCTTCGCGACACGCGCGATGCGATCGTGGCCGCCGGTATCCCCTGCCCCATCGTTTCAGGCGGCGGAACCGGTACGTTCAACATCGACGGCGAGGCGCGGGTGTTCACGGAACTGCAGGCGGGATCGTACATCTTCATGGACAAGCAATATGGCGAGGTGCGGATCGCCAACGCCGCACCGCTGCCGTTCGAGACGTCGCTGTTCGTTCAGACGAGCGTTATTTCAACAACGGTTCCGGGGTTCGCCACGACGGATGCTGGGCTGAAATCCTTTGCCACGGAAGCCGGAGCGCCGATCATCCATTCCGGGGCGCCGGACGGGGCCAACTATTTCTTCTTCGGCGACGAGCAAGGCGGGATCATGCTCGGCGGACCGGACAAGGCGTTGGCCCTTGGCGCTAGTCTACGATGCAGCGCACCACACTGCGACCCAACCGTGAACCTCTACGACGCCTATCATGTTGTTGTTGGTGACAGGCTCGCGGCAATTTGGCCGATCGAAGCACGTGGGCGCTCCGCCTGAATCCGAACCACCCGTTCATTCGCGGTTCATCGCATGCGGTCGAGGATTTTCTCCCGGGGACCTTGAGTGGACGAGGAATGGGAGTACGTGCATGAAACTTATGAGCACATTGGCGTTTGCGGCAGCGGCGCTGTTCGCGGCGACGTTCGCCACGGCGGCTCCGGCCAAAGCGGACAATTTCGGTGTCTATGTCGGATCAAACGGGTTCGGCATCCATGTGAGCAACTACGACGGCTACTACGGCAATTACTATGACCGTTGCCGCGACCGTTGGTACTACAAGCGTCACCGCCATTGCTGGAGGCACCGCGGGCACGGTTACTACTACGACAGCTATCCGTATCGGCAGAACTACTATGTGCCGAGACCGCATCGCAGCCATTGGGGACATCACCGCAACTGCAATCACGGTTGGAACGACCGCCGGCATCGCGGGCATGACGGTTGGGACCGCAAACGGGGCCGTGGCCACTGGAAGAAACACCGCAAACATCGCGGCGGATGGTGATCTGACCTACGTGAAATGACTCGAGGCCCGCTCTAAGGGCGGGCCTTCTTCGTTTCAGTCACGCTTCAAGTATGAGCCGAGGCTCACGATTTCGTTGTAGGCGTGGAATGTCACGCGTTCGAGCGCGGGATCGGACTTGCCCTTGAGAAGCGCGTGATAGACGCGCTCGGCGGTCTTGGCCGCGGTCAGTAGTGCCGTGATCGGGAATAGCACCAGCCGATAACCCATCGAGCCGAGGTCGTTTGCGTTCAGCATCGGCGTCTTGCCGTCTTCGACCATGTTGGCCACGAGCGGCGTTCCCTTGAAGCGGTCGGCGAAGAAGCGCAGCTCCTGCTCGCTTTGTGGGGCTTCGACGAAGAGGATATCGGCACCGGCGGCGAGGTAAGCGTCCGCGCGGCGGCACGCTTCATCGCGGCCGTGGATCGCGCGTGCATCCGTGCGGGCGATGACGAGGAAATCGCGGCTTGCGCGCGCCGCTGCCGCGACGCGGATTTTTGCGGCCCCTTCTTCGAGCGGCACGACCTCTTTGCCGTCCATGTGGCCGCAGCGTTTGGGGAGCACCTGGTCTTCGAGCTGGATCGCGGCGGCGCCCGCCTGTTCGTAGGCGCGCACAAGGCGTTCGACGTTTGCCGCACCGCCATGGCCGCTGTCACCGTCGGCGATCAGATATGCGGGGGATGCTGCGGGGGTCAGCGCGCGCACGCGGTCGACCATTTCGGTCGCGCTGACGATGCCGATATCCGGGACGCCAAGCAGCGAGCCGGCGACACCGAAACCCGTCATGTAAACGGCCTCTGCGCCGGCGCGCGCTGCGATGCGGGCGGTGAGCGCGTCATAGGCGCCGGGAGCGATGAGGACGCCTTTGCTCAGGCGTTCGCGGAGGGTCATGCGTTGCGTGATTACTCCTTCCCATCGCGCGTGGGAAGGCTCGGTCAGTCGTCGTCTTTCGCGACGTCGGGGACGTGTTCCTCGGCCGGGATCGCGTAGGCACCGTTGAGCCAGCGACCGAGATCGACGTCGGCGCAGCGTTTGGAGCAGAACGGGCGGAAGCGTTCTTCGGTTTCGCGCTTGCAGATCGGGCAGTGGGAAACCGGCGTCATTGGTCGGCACCGACGTCGAAGTGGGCGCGGGCGAAGTTCGTGCGCGGCTCGAAGCGCAAGCCAGCGGCGGCGTGGCGGCGAAGCATTTGCTTCAGATCGTCGCCTTGGGCGTCGATCCAGCGAATGACTTCCGGCGCGGCGTAGGCGACGAGTTTGGTACCGGGGCGCGCCTTCGCTTCGCGCGCAACACGGCGGAGCAGTTCGGCGGCGACCGTCACCACCGTCTTGATGCGGCCGTGGCCGTGGCAAGGATCGCAGACTTCAGAGAACAGTTTCGACAGAGGTTCGCGCACCCGTTTGCGCGTCATCTCGACCAAGCCGAATTCGGACATTGGCAGAATCTGTGTGGGAGTTCGGTCCTTCGACACGCTTTCGGCGAGCACGGTCAGCACTTGCGCGATGTTTTCGGGTTCGTTCAGATGGATGAAGTCGATGACGATCAAGCCACCGATCCCGCGCAATCTGAGCTGGCGGCCGATTTCGGCGGAGGCTTCCAGGTTCGTCTTCAACGAGGTTTGCTCAAGCCCGGTCGCTTCCGTGTAGCTGCCCGAATTCACGTCGATCGAGGTTAGCGCTTCCGTTGTCTCCAGCGTGATCCAACCGCCGGACGGCAGCCGCACACGGGGCTGCAGCAGCGCCTCGATCTCGCCTTCGATGTTGTGCTGGTCGAACAACTCACCGGGGCCGTTGAAGTGATGGATCTTCTCGACGGCTTGCGGCATCGCGCGCGTCGCGTAGGCACGGGCCTGGGCCGCCGCTTCCGCGTCGTCGATCAGGATGCGCGTCGTGTCGTCGTCGACGCCGTCGCGCATGGTGCGCTCCACCGGGTCGAGGTCGTGATAGACGGTTGTCGGCACCTTCGCCATGTTGCGGCGCGCTTGGATCGTACGCCATTCGTCGCCGAGGCGGGCGATGTCGGAGGCGATGTCGTCACGGCTTGCGGAAAGGGCGGCAGTGCGAACGATGTAACCGGCTCCAGCGGCCGCGCGCGGATCGTTTGCGCCGATGTCGGTCAGGAGATCGGTTAGGCGCTTGCGTTCGTCCTCATCTTCGATGCGGCGCGAGAGGGCGACACCCGATTGGTTCGGCACGAGAACCACGAGGCGGCCGGGCAGCGTGACGTTCGCCGAGAGACGCGCGCCCTTGTCGCCGATCGGGTCCTTGATGATCTGCACCAGGACGGCTGCGCCTTCGTGCACGCACTTCGTAATGCAGGGTTGGTCCATGAAGCTCGGCAGGTCGGCGAGGCAGCGCGCCTCGCGCGCGGCGAGAAATCCTGCCTTGTCCAAGCCCAAATCGACGAACGCCGCTTGCATGCCGGGAAGCACGCGTTGCACGCGGCCCAACATGATGTTGCCGAGCAGGCG
Organism: Micropepsaceae bacterium; assembly: GCA_046715015.1. Lineage (GTDB taxonomy): Bacteria > Pseudomonadota > Alphaproteobacteria > Micropepsales > Micropepsaceae > SZUA-430. The sequence goes on along the minus strand of JBKJZU010000165.1, from coordinate 4,851 downwards.
GTGGCCGTGGCGGCCCTCGCGGCCGCTCTCTGCCGTGCGCTCGATGAAGAGTTCGCTCAAGCGTGCTTCATCGACGAACGCGACCCGCGTTTCGGCGGGGCCGATGTTGATCAGAACTTCGGAAGCCAAGGCGATACCAAATGCGACAGTTGCGATTGGAGCGACTTTAGCAGGTTCACACGCCGCCGCATGCTTTAAGCATGTGCAATGTTTCGGTGAGCGGAAGGCCCACTACGTTGGTGTACGAACCGTTGATCGCGCGCACGAAGGCCGCAGCGCGGCCCTGGATCGCGTAGCCGCCCGCTTTGCCCAATCCCTCGGCAAATTGCACATAGATGGCGATTTCTTGCGCATCGAGGCGACGGAAGGCGACCTTTGTTTCAACGATGCGGGTCTTAAGATTGGCGCGCGCGTCGATAACGGCGACCGCGGTGATCACCGTGTGGCGGCGGCCCGAGAGAAACGACAGGCACTTCGTGACGGTCGCGTCATTTTCCGCCTTGGGGAGAATTCTGCGTCCGCAGGCGACGACGGTGTCGGCCGCGAGGATCACCTCACCGGGCGCGCGTGCGTGGACAGTGCGCGCTTTGGCTGTCGCAATGCGCAGCGCGTGCGCGCGCGGCAGTTCTTGCGCTGTGGCACTTTCGTCGATGTCTGCGGGTTCGACTCGGGCCGGCGTAATGCCGATCTGTGCAAGCAGCGCGAGGCGGCGCGGACTCGCGCTGGCCAAGATCAAGTGCGATGTCACTTGCTGCGGTAGACGATCCGGCCCTTCGTCAGATCGTAGGGGGTCATTTCGACGGTGACTTTGTCACCGGCAAGCACACGGATGCGGTTCTTGCGCATCTTGCCCGCGGTGTGCGCGATCACGATGTGCTCGTTGTCGAGCTTCACGCGGAAGGTCGCGTTCGGGAGAAGCTCCACGACCGTGCCTTCGAAACTGAGCAGTTCTTCTTTCGCCATTCTTATCTTTCTCAATCGAAATCGCGGCGGAGAATGGTGACGCGCCTGCCCAAAAGCAAGCGAATTAGGGCTCCGGCGCGGGACGCGCGGCAAAGCGCTCCTTCAAAAACCTCAGAATTGTGTCGCGGGCTTGTCGATAAGCGGCCAAGCGTTGTTCGCGCGTGCCTTCATAAGCGCTTGGATCGGGCACCTTCCAGTACTCAACTTCGACAGCTTGGGCCTGCGTAAGTTCGAGCGCTTTGTGACGCGCTTGCGGACTTAGCGCGATGATCAGATCAAACGACGTGTCGTTGAGCGTTTCGAACGTTTTCGGATGAAGGTGGGAGAGATCGATTCCGATTTCGTCCATGACTTCGACCGCAAGCGGATCGAGCACGCCCGCGCGCACACCGCAGGACTCCACGTAAACGTGCTTGCCGAACAGGTGTTTCATCAGCGCCGCCGCCATCGGCGAGCGGATGGCATTCATCGAGCATGAAAACAGCACGGCATCGGGCAAGTCTTCGCCGTTCGGTCCCTTCGCCATGTCACACCTTCACGTGCAACGCGCAGATGAGCGTGAAGAGACGGCGTGCCGTGTCGTGATCGACCGCAATTTTTCCGGTCAGGCGTTCGCGCAACAACTGCGAGCCTTCGTCGTGCAGGCCGCGCCGGCCCATGTCGATGGCCTCGATCTGCGACGGCGAGGCCGAGCGAATCGCCTGATAGTAGGTATCGCAGACGACGAAATAATCGCGGATGACGCGCTTCAGCGGCGTGAGCGAAAGCATGTGCGTCGCATGCGTTTCGCCGGTCTCGTGCGCGATGTGGAAGACGAGACGGTTTTCCTGCACGCCGAGCTTTAGCACGAACGGGCCGCCTTGCGCGCCATCGGGCGCGAAGTGGTTTTGCTCGAGCAGGTCGAAGATCGCGATACGGCGTTCGTGCTCGACGTCGGGCCCGCGCGGGGCGATCGAGGCCTCGTCCAACTGAACGTCGACGAGGCGCGTCGTTGATTTTTCTTCCGTCATCGGTTCAAGCGGATGCGGATGGAGTGTGCGTGCGCGTCCAGGCCTTCGGCATCGGCCAGCGTTGCGGCATCGGCGCCAAGCCGGCTGAGCGCGTCTGGCGTGCAGCCGATGATTGTCGTGCGTTTCATGAAGTCGAGCACGGACAATCCCGACGAAAAGCGTGCCGCGCGTGCGGTGGGTAGCACGTGGTTTGGGCCGCCGATATAGTCACCGATTGCTTCCGGTGTGTGAGCGCCTAGGAAGATCGCCCCGGCATGGCGGATGCGCTGCGCCAACGTTTCCGGATTTGCCAGACACAGCTGCACGTGTTCGGCCGCGATGCGGTTTGCCAGTGCAGGTGCTTCGTCGAGCGATTTGACGAGGATGATGGCGCCGTGCCGCTCCCAGCTGGTGCGCGCGATCTTCTGACGAGCCAACTTTGTCAATTGGCGGTCGACTTCGGCACCGACGGCTTTAGCGAGCACCTCGTCGTCGGTGATGAGGATGCTTTGCGCGGCTTCGTCGTGTTCGGCTTGCGCGAGTAGATCGGCGGCCAGCCACGCCGGATCGTTCGCTTTGTCGGCGATGATCAGCACTTCGGACGGACCCGCGATCGAATCGATGCCGACGTGACCGAAGACTTGGCGTTTGGCGGCCGCGACAAACGCGTTACCGGGGCCGACGATCTTGTCCACGGGCGCGATGGACTTTGTGCCGTAGGCCAATGCCGCGACCGCTTGCGCGCCGCCGATGCGGTAGATTTCCGTGACACCGGCGAGATCCAACGCTGCGAGCACCAATGGGTTCAGCTTGCCGTCCGGTGCCGGCGTCGCCGCGACCACGCGCTTTACGCCCGCCAACTTAGCCGGGATCGCGTTCATCAAGACGCTGGACGGATAGGCTGCAAGGCCGCCTGGAACATAGAGACCCGCGGCATCGACCGGCGTCCATCTGGCGCCGAGCGTTACGCCGACCGCGTCGGTGTAGCGGTCGTCGGTGGGTTTGTGGCGGGTGTGAAACGCTTCGATGCGCGCGGCGGCGTGTTTCAGCGCGCTGAGCGTTGCGGACTGCACCGCTGCTTTGGCGGTCGCGATGTCTGCGGGACTGACGCGCAGGTTTGCCGAATTGAGATCGAAGCGGTCGTAGCGCCTTGTGAGGTCGAACAGCGCGGTGTCACCGCGGGTCTGCACGTCGGCGACAATCGATGCGACCACGGCTGAGACATCGGCGGCGGTTTCGCGTTTCTCAGCAAGCAGGCTCGCGAAGGCTTTCGCGAAATCCGCTGACGACGTGCTCAGCCTACGCATGGCGTGCCGGAGCCGGTCTCATTCGGCCACCTCTTCGAGGCTGTGGCCGGGCTTGTTCTTCGTCGCCCACGGCGCGGTAAGGTCGGTCAGCCAGGCATCCAGGCATTCGACGTCGAGCTTGATCGCGCCGCCGCCGGCAAACGTCAGCGTCACGGTTCCAGAGAGATCGTTCTTCGCTTCGAAGGCGATGGTCATGAGGGCCGCCAAGGCTTCGGCGTTCGTGAGCCGCAGGCCTTGGGTTTGGACACGTTGCACCGCATCGAAATGCAGCGCCGAACGCACGCGGCGATAGGGAGCGTTCTTGTCGGCCTTCGCGCCCTTACCCTTTTCCGCTTCCAGGTCTTCCCACATGAAGCGGTTGAAGATGAGCGCGAAGCGGCGTTTGTCTTTGTCCATCCCGACGTCGGCCATCTTCACCAGCGCGTCCTGCAAATGCGCGGCGATGACACTGAGGTCGAGCGTGTCGATGGCGCGAAGGCGGAGGGGGGTGGTCATGGCGGCGGAAAGTGCAGAAAATGAGCGCGGCGCGCAAGCGGAGAACAGAGTACGGAATACGGGGATCGGTCTCCTCTGATCCCTGTTGTCCGTATTCCGTATTCGGTTCAGCCTTTGACGCGCTTAATATCCGCGCCCAGCGCCGAGAGTTTTTCTTCGATACGCTCGAATCCGCGGTCGAGGTGGTAGACGCGGTTGACCACCGTTTCGCCTTCGGCGGCGAGGCCCGCAATGATCAGGCTTACCGAGGCGCGCAGGTCGGTGGCCATGACTTCGGCGCCGCGCAGGCGAGGCACGCCGCGCACGATTGCGGTTTGGTGTTCGATCGTGATGTCGGCACCCATTCGCGCGAGTTCAGGTGCGTGCATGAAGCGGTTTTCGAAGATCGTTTCGGTGATGTGCGAAACGCCGTGCGCCGTCGCCATCAGCGCCATCAATTGAGCCTGCATGTCGGTCGGGAAGCCCGGGTACGGTTCCGTCGTCACGTCGACGCCGGTGTAGTGCGCGCCGTTGCGGGAGATGCGCAAGCCACGGTTCGTGGGCGCGATCTTCACGCCCGCCGCTTCGAGCAACGGGATCACAGCGCCGATCGTGTCGCCCCTGGCGCCGACGAGTTCGACTTCGCCACCGGCGGCCGCGACCGCCATGGCGTAGGTCCCGGTTTCGATCCGGTCCGGGATCACCGTGTAGTTCGCGCCGTGCAAACGGTCGACGCCTTCGATCGTGATCGTGCGCGTGTCGAGGCCGGAGATCTTCGCGCCCATCGCCAGAAGGCAAAGGCCAAGGTCGGTGATCTCAGGTTCCATCGCAGCGTTTTCGAGGACCGTCGTGCCTTTCGCCAAGCAGGCGGCCATCATCAGATTCTCTGTCGCGCCGACGGAGACGAACGGGAACTGGAACGTCGCACCGTGCAGGCCACCCTTTGCAGCGGCGATGACGTAGCCGCTGTCGATTTCGATTTGCGCACCCATGGCTTCCAAGCCCTTGATGTGCAGATCGACAGGGCGCGTACCGATCGCGCAGCCGCCGGGCAGTGAAACTTTCGCCTTGTGACAACGCGCAAGCAGCGGGCCGATGACGAGGAAACTCGCACGCAT
>JBKJZU010000164.1:0-2684 GCA_046715015.1 Micropepsaceae bacterium | reverse complement strand
CCACGCGCCGCGCCGACAAAGGTCGTGATTTACGGCTCCGCACCGCATCAGTTCGCCGAACTCTGGCTGCCGTCCGGCCTCGGGCCACATCGTACGTTGGTGATGATCCACGGCGGTTGCTGGCGTGCCGACCTGCCCGGCACGGAACTGATGGCCTACCTCTCGGAAGATCTGCGCCAACACGGCTACGCGGTGTGGAGTATCGACTACCGCCGCATCGGCGATGAAGGCGGTGGCTATCCCGGCACGTTTGTCGATACGGCAACATCCACGGACAAGCTGAGCGCGATCGCAGCCGCTGAGAAACTGGACCTTCGCAAACTCGTGGCGATCGGCCACTCGGCCGGCGGTCATCTCGTGACTTGGTTGGCCGCGCGCCCGCATTTGCCGAAAACGAGCCCGCTGGAGAAAGCAAGCCCGCTACCCGTAACCGGCGTGATCAGTCTGGCGGGCATCAACGATTTGAAGTCCTACCGCGCGACAGGTCCCGCCGCCTGCGGCGGACCACCGACGATCGACGCGCTCACCGGCGCGGCCACGCGCAAAAACGTGGATCTCTTCGCCGACACATCGCCGGCGGCTCTGCTGCCCATCGGCGTGCGTCAGGTCGTGATTTCGGGGGCGCTCGACAAAATCGTGCCGCCCGCGTTCGGCAAAGACTATGCGGCCGCTGCGGCAACGAAAGGCGACTCCGTGAAGGAGATCACGATCGAAGGCGCCGGCCACTTCGAACTCATCGACCCGACATCCGATGCGTGGAAGACAATCCGTGCCGAAGTCGACGCGCTGATGAAATGAGCCTCACGCGCCAACACGCGCTGGACCTCGATGCCGGCGATCCTCTCGCCCACGCACGCAACCGCTTCACAATTCCGGACGGCATCGTTTACCTCGACGGCAACTCGCTGGGCTGCCTGCCCAAGAATGTCCCCGCGCGCGTTGCGGCAGCCGTGGAAGAAGAGTGGGGCAAAGGCCTCATCCGCTCGTGGAACAGCGCGGGTTGGTACACCGCGCCGCAACGCGTCGGAGCGAAGATCGCAAGACTGATCGGCGCCGCGGCCGACGAAGTTATCGTCACAGACTCGACGTCTGTCGCTCTCTTCAAAGTCCTCGCAGCAGCGCTCAGAATGCGTCCGGGCCGCAAGTCAATTTTGGGGCTCCACGGCGACTTCCCGACCGACGCCTATATCGCGAGCGGCATTGCAAAGCTGACGGGCTCCATGTTCAGGCGTGTCGACGACAAAGACCTCATCGGCGCGATGAGCAGCGAAACCGCGATCGTTTCCCTGACGCACGTGAACTACAAGTCGGGCTTCGTCCACGACATGCGCGCGATCACCGAAGCCGCGCATGCGAACGGCGCGTTCATCGTCTGGGACCTCTCGCACAGCACCGGTGTGTTGCCGCTCGAACTCGCACGCTGCGGCGCCGACTTCGCCGTCGGATGCGGCTACAAATACCTGAATGGCGGTCCAGGTGTGCCCGCCTATGTCTTTGTCGCCAAACGCCACCATGACGCCTTCGATCATCCGCTGACCGGTTGGCTCGGCCACATCGATCCGTTCGCCTTCGCCGACGACTATGTGCACGCAAAGGGCATGGACAAACTGCTCACCGGCACGCCGCCGATACTGTCTTTGACCGCGCTCGACGCCGCACTCGACGCGTTCGACGGCATCGATCTCCACCAGTTGCGAACAAAGGTCGAGGGGCTCACAAGCCTCTTCGTTGCCCTCGCCGATGAGCGCCTCATGCGCCACGGCTTCATTCTCGCAAGCCCGCGCAGCGCGCGTGAGCGCGGCGCCGTCGTTTCGCTCGTCCACGCGGAAGGCTACGCGATCATGCAAGCGCTCATCGCGCGAGGTCTGATCGGCGACTTCCGCGCCCCCGACGTCGTGCGCTTCGGCCTCTCGCCGCTCACGACGCGGTTTGTTGATGTCTTCGACGCCGCCAGCATCATCGACAAGGTGATGACGGCGCGCGCATGGGACACGCCCGAATTCAAATCGCGCAAAGCGGTGACGTGAAGCCCCGCATAAGTGACAGCGGTTGTGCGAACAAAGCCCGTTTACCCTTCTTTAACGACAAGGGCGTGCCATGACCCGGCCTTGCCGAACGGGGCTGTGGCAGTCATCTTAAGCCGACAGGAGTTAGGCGCCGCGTCATGATCCGCTATCAACTGGTCTGCCCCAAGGACCACAGCTTCGAAGGCTGGTTCCGCGACAGCGCCGCGTACGACACGCAGGCGAAGAACGGTCTGCTTGCGTGCCCGACCTGCAACGCGAAAAAAATTGCCAAGGCACCGATGGCGCCCGCGATCTCGAAGAAGGGCGAACTCGCTGAAGCCGCAGCCAAAGCGAAAGCGATGCGCGAGTGGGTGACGAACGTCCGCAAAGAGGTCGAGAAGAACGCGGAATACGTTGGTGAGAATTTCCCCGACGAAGCCCGCGCGATCCACCACGGCGACGCCAAGGAACGTCAAATCTACGGCGAAGCCACCCTCGCCGACGCCCGCGACCTGATCGAAGAGGGCATTCCCGTCGCCCCGCTGCCGTCACTCCCGCGCGCAGATTCGTAAACGCTCGCCACGCTAGGCCCTCTTCGCGGCCACCATATAATTCACGTCCGTATCGCTCGCGAGCATCCACCCGCCGGTTAGCGGGTTGAACATCACGCCGGTTTCC
>JBKJZU010000163.1:0-2569 GCA_046715015.1 Micropepsaceae bacterium | reverse complement strand
CAACTGCACGTCGATGTCGGCGAATGCCTGGTTGGCGCGCTGCCGCATCGCCACAAGGCCGTTGTAGATCGAGATAACCCAGACCACGAGGAGCGCAATCACCCCCAACACGATCCAAATGCCGTAGCCTTCCATTCGTCTGTCCTCTCTCCGACTCGAGCTTTGCGCTAGTTTACCACGCAGCGGCTGTTGTATTTGGTTACGCCCACCTCGTCGAGCAAGACCCATAGGCAGAGGCCCACGAGCGACACTGGTCGGAAAAGGCGCAACTAAGCCGCGAATCGCACTTTGCACCTAATTCGCCGACGATAGTCTGCTGGCCATGATGCTTCGCTACGCAATGACCCTTCTGGTCGCTCTCGCAACTGCCGTCGGCACCGCAAAAGGCGCCCCGGTGATCGATCTATCGGGGCTCGAGGCGACGCCGTGCGAGGGTCTCGACACCTACGAGTGGACCCTCCGCGCCAAGCTATCGTTGCGCTGCGCGACTTTGGTGATGTCGGAAGGTCCGAGCGGCAGCACCAAGATTAGGCTTGCCGTCGCAGTACTGGAACCCATCGATCCTGCCAACGCGCGCCGCCCGCCAACCGTCATGATCCATGGTGGACCGGGCATTGGAATCGTTGACAGTTGGTGGTTCGTCGCGGGGATGGGCTTCGTGCAAGACGGACCAGTCATACTCTTTGACCAACGAGGGGTCGGTTTATCCACGCCGAAGCTCTGCCCGGAACTCGACATAGATGACCCAAGGTTGGACAAGGCGCTCCCGAAGGAAATCGCGCGCGCCGGCCTGGCGAATGTCAAGAAGTGCCTGGCCGTGCTTGAAGAAAAGGGAACCGATCTTACAGCCTATGGCACCGACACCACGGTGCGCGACATGGAAGCGCTCCGGACCACGCTGAAGATCGAGCAATGGAACATCTTTGGCATTTCCTATGGAACGACCGTTGGTTTGGCGTACCTAGCGCAACACCCAACGCATCTGCGCGCAGCGATACTCGACTCGGTGTACCCGCCAGAGATGCAGGGCTTCTCGACTATTGTGCCTGACTTTGTTGCGTCGTTCGACGCACTCAACAACCTTTGTGCTGCAAGGCCGAGATGCGCAGCAAGATTTGGCGATCTCGCAGAGTCTCTTCGAGGCGCCGTCGCCACTCTCGATCGCAATCCGCTTCCGCTCGAATTGACAACGGCTGAGGCGGACAAACCCCGATTTCTATCGGGTTCCGCTCTGATCGCGATCATTCAAGCGAATCTGCTTTTTTCGACCCAGTGGTCGCAGATTCCATTGCTGATTTCGGACGCAGAACAGCGGCGCCCTTCGGTGAGACTTGGGCGCGCGTTCACCTCACTCATCGCGGACCTTCCCAGGATGAACATGGTCGCCTACCTCTCGACCGAGTGCCGCGAGCGCGCCCCGTTCGAGAATCGAACCGCCCTAACGCAGCAAGATGCCCGCTGGCCCACCATTGCGCGCGCCACCGGTGTCGAAGGATTGCTCGCGCTTTGTGATGTATGGCCGGCGAAGGGCGAGAAACGACAGACGCCGCGTGATACACCCGTACCCACGCTTGTGGTGGCCGGCGAATGGGATCCCGCGACGCCCGCCACATACGCCCAACGCACCGCCACCATCTTGGGCGCGCGCGCAAACTACATATTGCTTCGGCAGCAGGCCCATAGCTCCACCTTGGAAGAGCCGTGCGCGAGCTCAATCGCTAGGAGCTTCCTCCGGAATCCGTCGGACCGCCCAAACGCTGCCTGCGCGGAAACGCTGCAACCGCCAATGTTGGCGACGCGCCTGATCGAGTTGAACGAGCAGGCCGCATATAACGTAGACCTGCTACCCGCCTCCGCGCCCGTGTTCATTGTGGGTCTACTCTCCGCGCTGGCATGGCCGATCGCTTGGCTTGCCAGGCAAGCACTCGGGCCTACGCCAGAAAGTGGGGACTTTGTCGTGCGGTCGCCGTTTTGGTTGGCCCTAGCTGCGTTTGCATCGATCGCCTGCGCCTACCCCTTCATCAAAGTCGCCTACATCGACGAGTACCCGACAATTTGGCTTTCCAATGGCATCCCTGCCGAAGCTTGGCCGACATTTCTGCTGCTAGTGCTGGTCGTCGCTGCAACGGTGGGGGGTGGCAGAACGTTCATTTCCGAAGCATCCGCAGGAAAAGTCCACGTGGCTCAACTGCTACACCGCGGTCTGGTGCTGGCGTCACTCATCGCTGTGCTGGCAAGCTTCTGGCGACTTGGCGCGATTGCGCAATTGCCCTCGCACTTGCTCGATGAAGTTGGGCAGAGCGTGAGCCTTCTCGTCGGCACCAGGCCACCGAACCCGCCCTAGTGGTCACGCGCCCCTAGTCGCCGGACCGCCCGGGCAACGTCGTCATCTCGCGCTTCTCCAACACCGAGAGCGCCTTGCTTTTCTCGCTCTTGTCGAAGGCGGCCAATATTGCCGCAAAGCGCGCTTCCACGGCGCCCCGGAATTCGACATGCGTGAAGATATAGAGGTCGTTGTCTTTGATCGCCTCGACCACGCGCTGGCCGACCGGTTCGGTCGGGATCCCCG
>JBKJZU010000162.1:0-4380 GCA_046715015.1 Micropepsaceae bacterium | reverse complement strand
GGGCCATAGCGATGGGGGACTTCATGAAGACGAGAGCAGCGCTGCTCGGCGCGACGGCATTGATTGCACTCAGCGGTACGGCGAACGCGACCACTCACAACGGTTGGTACATCTCGCTCGAGGGCGGTGCGAGCATTGTGCAGGATTGGGGCGTGGACTCGACAGCCGCGACGCACACGCATTTCTACGAATTTGGTTTCGAGACCGGTTGGGCGGTCATGGGTTCCGTCGGCTACGCGTTCCACAGCAGCAATTGGCGTTTGGAACTCGAAGCCGGTTACCGCGATAACGATTTCGACCCCGCGGTCGCGAGCACCAGCGCGCCCTTCGGCTTGGGTGGCAATTTTGTCGACGCCACCATCGGTGGCATGACGGAATTCAGCGTCATGGCCAACGTGCTGTACGATTTGCCGCTCGGCAACAAATGGTCGCTGACGCTCGGTGCGGGCCTCGGAACGGATCGCGTCGATATCGCCTGGGGTGCAGCCCATGTCCCGGCAGCCGACTTCCGGGATTGGCAGTTTGCCTATCAAGGGATCGTCGGCCTGAACTACGAGATCGCCTCGCGCTGGGATTTGTTCCTCAACTATCGCTACTTGAACGTCGCCGCGCCCGATTTGGCCGCTGGTCCATACAATGTTGGGCACCCAGCAGATACGGAACGCCTGACGAAGCACGCGGTGACCGTCGGCCTGCGCTTCGACCTCGCGCCGGATGACGTCGCGGCACCTCCGCCGCCGCCTCCCCCGCCGCCTCCGCCTCCGCCACCGAGGGCTTTCATCATTTTCTTCGGTTTCGGGAAGTGCAACATCACGGCTGAAGCCGATGCCGTGTTGTCGGAAGCGGCCGCGGCTGCGAAGTCGGGCGGGTCGGCGTCGGTTTCGATCGTCGGTCACACCGACACCGTGGGCTCGGCGAGCGCGAACCAGCGTCTGTCCGAATGCCGTGCGGACGCGGCGAAGTCGAATATGGTCGGCAAGGGCGTTCCGGCCGGCGCGATCTCGACCTCGGGCCGCGGCGAAGGCGAACTGATGGTGCAAACCGGCGACAACGTGAAAGAACCGCAGAACCGCCGCGCCAACATCAACCTGAACTAAGGTTCGTTCGGTTCAAGACTTTAGGGGGCGGGGCCAGCGGCTCCGCCCTTTTCGTTTGGGCTCAGGATGCCGCGGCCAGCGTTCGTGGTGCGGTGACGCGCGAGGCGGGCAGTTTGACCGTCATGACGGTTCCGCTGCCCAGCTTGCTCTCAACCACGAGCACGCCGCCGTGGAGTTCGACCAGCCGCTTTGCGATGACGAGGCCGAGGCCCGTGCCTTCGTACTTGCGGCTCAAGCGGCCGTCGGCCTGCAGGAAGCGTTCGCCGACGCGGGCGACGTCCTCAGGGGTCATGCCGATGCCGGTGTCGCGCACGACGATGTCGGCGCCGCCTTCGCCATTGGCGTGCGCCTCGATGTCGACGCGGCCGCCGCGCGCAGTGAACTTCACGGCGTTCGACGCAAAGTTCAGCACTGCCTGCATCAGCAGGCGGCGGTCGATTTTCAGCATCAGTCCGCCGCCTTCGGCGCGGCAGTGAAGTTCGACCCCTGCGTTGGCCGCGCGCGGGCGAACCATACGTTGAGCGGCCTCGATCAGATCGTCTGCCGGGACCGACTCCTCACGCATGTCGACCTTGCCGGCTTCGATACGCGAGATGTCCAGAATATCGTTGATGACGGATAGCAAGTGCCGGCCGCTGGTGTGAATATCGCCTAAGTACTCTTTGACTTTGTCCGCGCTCACATCGTCGCTGTTGAGCAGTAACTCGGAAAAACCGATGATCGCATTCAGGGGCGTGCGCAGTTCGTGGCTCATGTTCGCAAGGAAGCGCGACTTCGTGTGGCTTGCGGCCTCGGCGCGCAACTTCTCTTCCACTAACTCGTCGCAGGTATTGCGCAACACGGTGACGTCTTGGCTGGTTCCGATCATACGTATGGGCTTGCCGTTGACGTCGAATTCCGCTTCGCCCAATTGATGCAAGATGCGGACCTCGCCGTTCGGCCAAACGACGCGATGTTCGATGTCGGCGGGCGCACCCTCTTCGACCGCACGGTTCATTACGGCCTCGACCGCAGCACGGTCCGCAGGATGGATCGCCGCCCTAAACGCCTCTGTCGTGGCGGCAGGTCCCGCGGGATCCCAACCCATCAGGCGATAGCATTCGTCCGACCCGATCAGCATCTTCGTGGTGAAGTCCCAATCCCAACTGCCGATATGGGCGATGCGTTGGGCCGTTTCCAATTGGTGGCGGACTTTGCGCGCGGCTTCGGCGTGCGCGACGCGTTGCGTCACGTCGACAGCCGAGGCGACGATTTGCGTGACCCGGCCCCCTTCGTGCAACGGCGCAAACGTGGCGTCGATGACAACGAACTTTTTGTCGCTGGCCCGGACGATGAAATCGCCGCGCACAACCTCGCCCAGCGCGGCGCGCTCGACGGCGTCGCGCATCATCTCGCGCGAGGCGCGTTCGTGCGACCAGTAATACGTTTCCCAAAACGGCTTGCCGATGACGTCTTCGCGGCGGAGGCCGAGCGCTTCAACCGTGGCGTGGTTGGCGTCGATCAGCACGCCGTCGGCCGACAGCAGTCCGACGAACGCGAACGCACCGTCGAGCATGCCGCGCAAACTGCGCAGCTCTTCGTCCGAGGCGCCTGGCGGGCGCGGCGTATGCGTGACGCCGTGCGCGTCGTCGAACGTCTTCTGCCCCACCGTCTTTGATTCCCCAACCGATTGCATGAAGTCTAGGCGAGGACGACTTGAGGTTTGGTAAGCGCCGGGCGCGGCACGGCGCGGGTTCGCGCCGCGCTTGTGCTTAAGCAGAGATGAAACCGCGGGAATGACCCGCGCGTTCGTTGCCGCTTCGTTAAGGCTTGGGTTGCGGCAATAAGCCAAGGCGGCTTGCGATCATGCGATCCACCACCCGCTTGGGCAGGTTGTTCAGCATGAAATTCAAGAACGGCTCGGGCGTCACGACGTAGCGCGTCTTCGGTTTCGGCGTGGTCAGCGCGTGCATGATCTTCTCGCCCAGAAACTCGGGCTTCAACCCTTTAGCGCCTTGTTCGCCGGCCAGTGCTTTCAGCTTCTCCAGCTGGCGCGCATAGAATGTGTTCGCGTAGGGCGTGAAGTCCGTTTTCTCGCCTTTCTCCCAGATCGCCGTCGCGACGGCGCCCGGTGCGACCGAAATCACGTCAATTCCGAACGGCATCAGCTCGCGGCGCAAGCCTTCTGTCAGCCCCTCGAGGCCAAACTTCGAGACGTTGTAAGGGGTCAGGAACGGCGTCGCGCTGCGGCCACCAACGGAGGAGATGTTGACGATGCGGCCGGGACTGCCGGTCAGTGTGTCATCGATCCCGAGCAGCGGCGCGAACGCCTGCGTCGCGATCACGACGCCCGTTAGATTCACTTCCAACTGTTTTCTGAACTCGTCGAGCGGCAGGTAGACGAGCGGACCAACGACCGAGATGCCCGCGTTGTTGACGAGGCCCATCAGCTTGCGGCCGCCGAGCGCATCGCGCACGATCTTCGCGCCCGCGCGTACGGTCTGTTCGTTCGTCACGTCGAATTTCAACGGCGTGAAGTTCGTGCCAAATTCGCTTTGCATCCGCACAGCGTCGGCATCGGTGCGCACGCTTCCAAACACGCGATGGCCCGCTTTCGTGAGCACCTTTGTGGCGCCCCAACCGATGCCGGTCGATACGCCCGTCACGACCACTGCACGCTGTTCGGTACTCATTCACCATCTCCATTCGGCCAGTGCAGCATTACATTTTCGGGCGGCGGATTGCCAACTGCCGGTCAGTCGCCGGCGCCTTCCAACAACTCGGTGTCGCTGATTTCGATGCCGAAGCCGCTTAGGCCCACATAGGCTTGCGGGCGCGTCACAAGGTTCTTGATTGAGACGATATCGAGATCGCGCAGGATTTGCGCGCCGAGACCAATCTCGCGCCATTGCTTCAGGCGTTTGGCTTCGGCGCTGTCCGGCTCGGGCGTGGGCAGCACGGGGACGCCCGCGGCGCCGTCGCGCAAGTAGACAAGCACGCCCCTGCCCTCCACCTTGAAGCGCGCAAGAGCTGCGTTCACGAGTTTCGCCCCGCCGAAGACGTCACCTACGACATGCGCGCGGTGCAGGCGGGCCGGAATGTTGCGGCCGTCGCCGATCTCGCCGAAGACGAAGGCAAAGTGGTGCACGTCGTCGAACGGCGTTGCGTAAGTGTGGCCGGTCAGCGTGCCGATCGCGGTCTCGACGGAGAACGTCGTAATACGGTTGACCAGGCGCTCGCGCGCTTGGCGATAGGCGATGAGGTCGGCGACCGAGATGCGCTTGATCTTGTGCCGGTGCGCGAA
>JBKJZU010000161.1:0-12965 GCA_046715015.1 Micropepsaceae bacterium | reverse complement strand
GCGTCGTCTATCTGCACGGCGGCGGGATGATGCACTTCTCGTGCTACGACGGCATGTACAAGGCCTGGGGGCGCATTATCGCGCAGCAAGGCGTTGCGGTCGTGATGGTCGACTTCCGCAATTGCGTAACGGCTTCGTCGGCGCCGGAGATTGTGCCGTTTCCGGCCGGGCTGAACGACTGCGCGTCGGGCGTGCGCTGGGTGGCATCGCACGCGGAGCGGCTCAACATCGATCCGAAACGCATCGTCGTCGCGGGCGAAAGCGGCGGCGGCGACTTGACGCTCGCCACGGGATTGAAGCTGAAGCGCGACGGCGACATCGGCATCGTGAAGGGGCTTTACGCGCTCTGTCCCTATATCGCGGGCCAGTGGCCGTTGCCGCAGAATCCGTCGTCGACGGAAAACAACGGCATATTGCTGGAGCTGCACAGCAATCGTGGTGCGATGGCCTATGGGATCGATGCATTCCACGCGAAGAACCCGCTCGCCTGGCCCGCGTTTGCCGGCGACGACGACATGAAGGGGCTGCCGCCGACCGTCATTCACGTGAACGAGTGCGATCCGTTGCGCGACGAGGGCATTGGCTTCTACCGCCTGCTGCTCAAGAACGGGGTCAAGGCGCGCTGCCGGCAGTCGATGGGAACGACGCACGGCGTCGAGTTGTTCGCGATCGCGTGTCCGGACATCAGCTACGACACCGCGCGCGATATTGCGGCGTTCTGCGTGAAGTGAAGCTTGCCAGTTGAGCTTGCGGGCCCCGGCGTGATCAGCCGACGGCCCGCAAAACCATCAGGTTACGTCGAGCAGGGTCGCGAAACCCCCGAAGATCATGCGCTTGCCGTCGAACGGCATGTCGGAGCCCAGCGCTTTCATCCGCGGATCGCTCATCATCTTGGCTTGCGCCGCGTCGCGCACCGCCTTGTCCGGAAACTCCAGCCACGAGAACACGACGACTTCGCCGGCCTCAGCCGCGACCGCACGCTTGAAGTCGGTCTGCTTGCCGTCGGGCACGTCGTCGCCCCAGCATTCGACGATGCGGGTTGCGCCGAACTCTTTGAAGAGCTTGGCTGCTTCGGCGGCGTGCTTGCGATAGGCGTTCTTGTTGCCGGCAGGTACGGCGGTCACGAATCCTTCGATGTAGCTCATGGTGCTTCTCCTTGTTCCTTGGGGCTTTAAGCGGCGTCTTTGAAGTCGCCGATTTGGGCTGCGAGAGCGCGTTGGAACGCAGGTCTCGCGGTGCAGCGCGCGACGTAGTCGACAAGGCGTTGATGATCAGCGACGATTTCCGGCAAGATGCGCAGCACAGTCGTCATCATCAGATCGCCCGCGGTGAAGCGATCGCCGTCGAGGTAAGGTTTCGTGCCCAGCGCTTTTTCGAGGCCTGTGAGACGTTTCTGGAAAAACTCCACCGCGCCGGCGCGGCGCAGCTTCGCCCATTGCTCGCCGGCATAGAAAAGGTCGATCACTGCCACGTTCATCGCGAACGGCTCAATCGAGTTCAGGGCTGCGATCAGCCATTGCGTCGCGCGGGCGCGGGCGGCCGGATCCTTCGGCAGCAGCGTTTCGCTCTTCTCGCCGACGTGGAGAACGATCGCGCCCGACTCGAACAAGACGAACCCTTCCTCGTCGAAAACCGGCACCTGGCCGAACGGTTGCAGCGCGCGATATTCCGCCTTGTCTTGATCGCCTTGAGCGAGCAGGCGAGTACGATAGGGCAGACCCGCTTCCTCCAACGCCCAGCGCACGCGCAAGTCGCGCACTTGGCCTTGAGCGAACGGGGGAACCCAGCGGAAAGCGGAAATCGTGATCATGCGGCGCGCTCCTTTGAGATGGTTTCGGCGTAGGCTTTTGCTTTGTCGAAACAGCCGCTCCATCCGCCCACATGGCGGTCGCGAGCTTCGACGCTGAGGAAGGGGGTTTGGTGAAACGTCTGCGTCGTCCGGCCGCTCGCTTCGGCGAACGTGATCGTGACCAGCGTTTCGACGCCGGCGGAGGGGCCGGTGTTGTTCCAGGCGAACGTGAAGACGAGGCGCTTGTTTGGCACGATTTCGCGATAGGTGCCGCCGAACCTGCTCTCGCCCGCTTCGGCCGATCGAATCATTCCGCGATAGGCGCCGCCAACACGGAAGTCGATTTCAGCCTCGGGACAATCGTAGCCGCCCGGCCCCATCCAGTGCTTCATGTGCTCCGCCTCGGACCACATTGCGAAGACGAGCGATACCGGTGCGTCGAACGTGTGCGTGATCAAGAGTTCGTCGTCGGCCAAAGTTGCGGTCATTTGCGTTTCTCCTTCTCTTTCTTCTTCAGTTCGGCGATGTAGGCGTCCATCTTGTCGAAGCGCGTGGTCCAGAAGCGGCGGTAGCGCGCGAGCCAATCGTCCACGTCTTTCAGCGCTTCGGCTTCCAAGCGGCACGGCCGCCACTGCGCCTCACGGCCGCGCGAGATCAAGCCCGCGCTCTCCAGGACCTTCAGGTGGCGCGAGACGGCCGGCAGGCTGATGTCGAAGGGTGCTGCGAGTTCGTTCACCGTGGCCTCTCCCTTCGCCAGGCGCGCCAGAATCGCGCGGCGCGTCGGATCGGCGAGCGCCGATAGCGTGGCGGACAGGGGATCGAGTTCGTTCATTTAACCAACTCTGCAATTAACAAGATTGTTAAATACAAAGTGAACGTTCAAGTCAAGTGCAATTTTCTCTTGATCGCGCGACGCGGTTAGATCGTCGCCTGCACGACGGCTTTCAGCCGCTCGGCGAGCGAGAACGGATCGTCGGTGAAGTCGGCGTCGATCCACCAGGCTTCGACTTCGTTCAAGACCTTGCCGACCAGCGGTCCGTGCGGCACGCCAGCTGCCATCACGTTCGCGCCCGTGACCGGAAACACCGGCCTGACCCAAGAGTCCGCGAGCGCGAGCAACGCTCGCCAGTGATAGGTATTCGACGCCTTCGGGTCTTCCGCCCAACGCAACCGCACCCAGTCCTTGAACAGCGGCACGCCGAAGCGATAGAGCGCGCGGTGCACTTCGGGGATCGAAAGATAGGGAACGATCCTCGTGGGCGCGCCCAGCATGTCGCTGAGCCGGTCCCGGTCGTCGTTCGAAAGCCGCCAGCGCGTTGCGATCTCGCCCGCTTGCGCCGCGTCGCCGAGCAATGCGCCGAGCCTGAGCAGTCCATCGGCCGCGAAGAACTGTTCGGCGTCGATTTCGCACAAGCGCTGAATGCGCGCGAACTTGAGTTCGCCGGGCAACACTTCGCCGAGTACCCCGGACGCCGCCATCGCCCTGAGAACCGGAATCGGATGCTCGGCGCCCATCAGCTTCAGCATTTCTTTCTGAATGCGTTCGCCCGACAGAGTTTTGATCTGCGCACGCGCCGCCGCGCACGCCGTTAGGCCATCGGCATCGATTTCACCCTTGCCGTACCACGCGTGGAACCGGAACAGGCGCAGAATGCGAAGGTAGTCCTCCGCAATGCGTTTCGCCGGATCGCCGATGAACCGCACGAGGCCCGCGCGTAGATCGGCGATGCCGCCGACAGGGTCGAAGACCGTGCCCGACCTGTCGGCGTAGAGCGCGTTCATCGTGAAGTCGCGGCGCCCGGCGTCCTCTGTCCAATCGGTTGAGAACGCAACGGTCGCCCGCCGCCCGTCCGTCGACACATCGCGGCGAAGCGTCGTGATCTCGAACGGCTTTTTGTTTGCGATCGCGGTGATCGTCCCGTGCGCGATGCCGGTCGGCTCGGCGCGCAAGCCCTGCGCGACCAGCCGCCGTGTCACTTCGTCGGGGGTGAGCGGTGTTGCAATGTCGATATCCTCGACCGCCACGCCGAGCAGCGCGTTGCGCACACAGCCGCCGACGAAGCGCGCAGCGCCACCGTCGCGCGAGAGCGCCTCCATCACGGCGCGCGTTTCCGGTGTGCTCAGCCAAGGTTGCGTATGGATCGAAGCAGTCATCGTTCAGCCGTACAGCCGCTCATGCAGATTGACCAGTATCCCCGCCGTCGCGCCCCAAATGTAGTGCCGCTCGTATTGCATGGCATAGTACCGGCGTTCCCGCCCTTGCCAGGTGGCCGTTTCTTGCTTGTGATTGTGCCGGTCCATCAGAAACGCGAACGGTACCTCAAACGCCTCCGCGACTTCCGACGCATCGATCTTCAGGTCGAATCCCTCGCGCACCAGCGCAACGAAGGGCTGAATCGCAAACCCCGTCCCGGTTTCGTAAAGGTCAAGTTCTCCGCACACATCGACGAACGCTCGCGCGAGGCCGACCTCTTCCTCGGTTTCCCGCAACGCCGCCGCCACGGCGTCATTGTCCTCATCGCCGACGCGCCCACCTGGGAAACTCACCTGTCCCGCATGGCGCGCCAGATGGTCCGCGCGTCGCGTGAACAACACGCTCAAGCCCGCCTTGCGCTCGATGATCGGAATCAGCACCGCGGCCGGCCGCAGCACCCGTCCGTCCGCGAGTTCGCTGCGCATCCGCGGATTGAGATCGAAGTCGCCGCGCCGCGGCGCGTGCGCGCCTGCGCCAAGCGTCAAGCGCTCGGTCAATCGCTGGCGCAAGTCCGTGTCGATATTCACGCGTCCGGCGATCCCAGTGAGAAGTACGTGCCCTCGCTCCGCACGACCAACTCGCGACCCGCGGGTGTCGTCCGTTCCTCAGCCATCGCAACGAGTTCGTAAAACACAGCGCGCGACACGCGTGCCTCAAGCCCGCCGCGCACGTGAACATAGGGACGCGGTTCGGTCCCGCGGAACGCGACACGCAATGGATGCTCAGGCCCGGCGACGACTTCGTCGCCGACGTTCGTCAGGAAGCGCAGCCGACGCGCGTCCGCTTCACCTTCCGCATCGACGCGAACGGCGACGAAGGGTGCGTCCTCCACCTTCAGACCGACTTTCTCGACCGGCGTTACGAGCACATACCGGCCGTCAGCCTCGCGCCGCAGGATGGTCGAGAACAAGCGCACGAGGGTCGGCCGCCCGATCGGGGTGCCGAGATAGAACCATGTGCCGTCGATCGCGATGCGCATATCGATGTCGCCGCAGTCGGGCGGATTCCACTTGTCGACCGGTGGCAACTTGCGCGTGTGCGCGGCCTCGGCTTGGGCTTCTGCAAGCCCGCGCAAGAAGTCCGGCGCGGGCGCACCCCAGTGCATCGGATCCTGTGCCGAATTGGACATGTTAACGCGGGACCTCGATGCCTTTCCGGGAGTTAATCCAACCGTTCAACTCATGTTGAGCATAGGACCTCAAGCCGTTCTGTCCATGGCCCAGGTTTAGCTATAACTCTGAGCGAACTGTGCCATAGAAAAGCCGTGCGTCCCGCGCGTTATCCAAACCTCGAACCGAAGGCTGCTTTCAGTTGAGCAACCAAGCCCTAGAAACCTCCGACTCGATCGTCCGCGAAGTCGAACACGCGGTCGCGCGAATCGCCGGCGTCCGTGAAGCGATCGGCCGGGTCATTTTCGGCCAACGCGCCGTGGTCGACCAGGTGCTGGTCACGATTTTGGCCGGCGGCCACGGCCTTTTGGTCGGCGTGCCGGGCCTTGCGAAAACCCGGCTCGTCGAGACCTTGGGCATCGTGCTCGGTCTCGCAACGAAGCGCATCCAATTTACGCCCGACCTCATGCCGGCCGATATCGTGGGCTCCGAGGTTTTGGAAGAGGCTGAAACCGGCCGCCGCTCGTTCCGCTTCATCAAGGGTCCGGTCTTCGCGCAGTTGCTGATGGCCGACGAAATCAACCGCGCCAGCCCGCGCACGCAGTCCGCGCTTCTGCAAGCGATGCAGGAGCATCACGTGACGGTCGCCGGTATGCGTTACGACCTGCCGCATCCGTTCCACGTTCTGGCGACGCAAAACCCGCTGGAGCAAGAAGGCACCTATCCGTTGCCGGAAGCACAGCTCGACCGGTTCTTGATGCAGATCGACGTCGGCTATCCCGATCTCGATGCCGAAAGGCGCGTGCTGCTGGCGACCACGGGTGTCAGCGAAGAGCAGCCGAAAGAAGTTATTCGCGCGCAAGACATCATGTTCTTCCAACGTTTGGTGCGCGCAATCCCGGTCGGAGAAAAAGTGCTCGACGCGATCTTGGCGCTCGTGCGTAGCGCGCGTCCGGAAGAAGGCGGCGCGCAGAGCATCAAAGACCACGTCGCTTGGGGCCCGAGCCCGCGCGCGAGCCAAGCATTTTCGTTGGCGGTGCGTGCGCGTGCCTTGATCGAGGGCCGCTTCGCACCGTCTGTCGACGACGTGGTGGCGCTCGCGCCACCCATTTTGCGCCACAGAATGGCGCTCAACTTCGCGGCGCGCGCCGACGGCGTGACGATGACCGATGTGATCAACCGGCTGACGGCGCCGTACCAGTAAGCGCCAAGCTCGGAGGCTCGTATGGCGAGAGTGGCGTCGACGCTCTTTAGCGGTTGGACCCAAACGCCCAAGCGCGATGTAAGTGCTCGCGAGCAGGCGGAGCATCTGGGCGCGCGCTTGCCGCCGCTGATGATCCAAGCCGAACGGGTCGCCTCCACTGTCGCGACCGGCGAACACGGCCGTCGGCGCGTCGGCCAAGGCGAAGCGTTCTGGCAGTTCCGCCGCTATCGCCAAGAGGACCCGTCGACCGCCGTCGACTGGCGCCAATCGGCGAAGTCGCAACATCTCTTCGTGCGCGAACGCGAATGGGCAGCTGCGGCGAGCGTTTGGATCTGGCGCGATGCGTCGGCGTCCATGCACTACAAATCGCATGTCGCGAAATGCACGAAGGTGGAGCGCGCGACAGTGCTCGCGCTCGCGTTCGCGTCGCTGCTCGTGCGCGGTGGCGAACGTGTCGGCGCGCTCGACAGCCTGAAGCCGCCCGCAACTGGCCGGCCCGGCTTCAACCGCTTCGCGCTACAAATGACGCAGCAGATGACGTCGAAGCAAAGCTTGCCGCCGCTGCTGCCGTTGCCGCGCTTTTCGCAGATCATCTTGATCTCGGATTGGCTTTCACCGGCCGAAGGCGCGCTGAGTATCTTGCGCCACTACGGCGCGCTCGGCGTGCGCGGGCATTTGATCCAAGTGCTCGACCCCGCCGAAGAAGACCTGCCGTTCGACGGCCGCACCGAATTCGAGGACGTGGAATCGAAAACGCGCATGCTCGCCCGCCGCGCCGAGACGTTGCGCGATGCTTATCGCGACCGGCTCGCCGCTCTGCGCAACGAGGTCGCGCAAGCTTGCCGCCGTCAAGACTGGACGTTTGCGACGCATCGCACCGACCGCCCAGCACAAGGTGCGCTGCTTGCCGCCTATGCCGCTTTGTCCGCTCACCGCCCGTTCGAGATGAGGTGACGGGTGACGACGATCGGTCCACTCGCGTTCGGCGTACCTTGGATACTGTTCGGGCTGATCGCGTTGCCCGTGATCTGGTGGTTGCTGCGCGTGACGCCGCCTGCGCCGAAGCGCGTGCTGTTTCCAGCGGTTCGTCTGCTGCTGGGTCTGCAGCAAAAAGAAGAAACACCTGCCCGCACACCGCTGTGGCTTTTGTTGCTCAGAACCGCGATCGCAGGCCTCGTCATCGTGGCACTCGCCGATCCCTATCTGAACCCGCAATCGGCTGGCTTGAAGAAGAGCCCCGTCGTCGTTGTGGTCGACAACGGCTGGGCTGCCGCCGCGCGTTGGGACGACCGCGTCGGCGCGATGCAAACGCTCGCCGCCGAAGCAGAACGTGACGGCCGCCCTCTTGTCGTGCTGCCGACCGCGCTCAGCGACGCGCCGGCTGTGCTGAAGCTGCTGTCAGGCGCGGATGCGCAAGGCGCGGTCAAAGCCGTTGCCCCGCAACCGTTCGGTGTCGACCGCGCGAAGGCGTTGGCAGCGCTGCAGAAACTGAACGTCACCGGCAATCCCGACATCGTTTGGCTGACCGACGGCCTCGAAGACGGCAGCGCGCGCGAGTTCGCACGCGGTCTCGCCGCGATCGGTGCGCTTCGCGTTCAGACCGACGATGCTTTGAACGCAGCACTCGCGCTCACACCGCCAATCGCCGAAGGAAGCGCGCTGGTCTTCCGCGTCGTGCGCGGCAAGGACGAGGGCGAAGTCAAAGGCACTGTCCGTGCAACTGGCGCGCAAGGCCGCTTCCTTGCGGCGCAAGAGTTCACGTTGAAAGTTGGCGACGCGAGCACCGAGGTAAAGCTCGACCTTGCGACGGAACTCAGGAACGACCTCGCGCGCGTCGAGATCGCCGATCGCGGCTCCGCTGGCAGTGTCGCCTTGATCGACGAACGCTGGCGCCGGCGCCCCGTGGGTCTCGTGTCCGGGCAGACCGTCGATTCCGCGCAGCCGTTGCTTGCCGATCTCTTCTATCTCGACCGGGCGCTTGGTCCCTATGCAGAGATCCACCACGGCAAGATTACCGACCTTGTGAAGGCAGGCCTCTCCGTTCTCGTCCTCGCCGACGTCGGCCAAATCGTCGGCGCCGATAAAACGGCGGCCGCCGAGTGGGTTTCGAAGGGTGGCGTGTTGATACGCTTCTCCGGCCCGAAGCTCGCCGCGCAGAGCGACGACCTGATTCCCGGTAAGCTGCGCACCGGCGGGCGCCTGCTCGACGGCGCGCTGTCGTGGAGCGAGCCGCAGGCACTTAGCCCGTGGACGGAGGAAAGTCCGTTCTTCGGTCTTCCCATTCCGGCCGACGTCACGATCAAGCGCCAGGTTCTGACAGAGCCCGCCATCGGGACCGATATTCGCACCTGGGCCCAACTCGCCGACGGCACGCCGCTCGTCACCGCCAAGCGCCAGGACAAGGGTTGGGTGATCTTGTTCCATGTCACGGCGAACACTGCTTGGTCGTCGCTTCCGATCTCCGGCCTCTTCGTCGAGATGCTTCGGCGCACGATTGCGCTTTCGACCGGCGTCGCCGCCGACGACCCAAGTCTGACCGCCGCGGGTGGTCCGTTGGCTCCTGCAGAGACGCTCGATGGCTTCGGCCGCCTCGGTCAGCCTGCCGCCGCGGCGCTGCCGATGCGCGGTCCTGATTTCGAAACTGCCATCCCAAGCCCCCGCCACCCGCCCGGCTTCTACGGTCAAGGCGGCGTGCGCCGCGCGTTCAATTTGTTCAAGCACGACGCAGCCTTAAAGCCTTTACCTACGTTGCCCGCCGGCGTCGATATCTCGACATTTGGCCTTCGCCAGGCGGTTGAGCTTAAATACGTCCTGATGGCGATCGCGATTGCTTTGGCGCTCTTCGACCTCGTGGCCGGTTTGGTCCTGCGCGGGCTGTTGGCGGCGCCGCGTCTGCCGTTGCGCCAAGCGGCCGCCGTCGTGCTCGCCGGTGTACTTGTCGTTAGTGTCATCGCCGATGCCCGTGCGAACGACGAGTTCAGCCTCAAAGCTTCGAACACCTATCGCCTCGCTTTCGTGCTGACCGGCGACCCGGAAGTCGATGCGATGAGCCGCGCTGGCCTTAAGGGCCTCACGCGCATCTTGAAGGAACGCACGGCGGCCGAGCCCGGCGACCCGATTGCGATCGATATCGAGCAGGACGAACTCGCGTTCTTCCCGCTGATCTATTGGCCGGTTTCGTCCGCCCAGACGCAGCTTTCCCCAAACGCGCTCGCGAAGGTCGATGCCTTTATGCGCAACGGCGGCACGATCCTGTTCGATACGCGCGACCAAGATTCCGTGTTGCCGACTGCGACGGGGCACATGGCGAACGGCTCGCTCACATTGCGCCGTCTGCTCGCAGGCCTCGACATCCCGCCGCTGCAGCCTTTGGCGCAAGATCACGTGCTGACGCGCTCGTTCTATCTCTTGCGTGAGTTTCCGGGCCGCTGGGCTTCGGGCCGTGTGTGGGTCGAAGCGCGGCAAGCGAGCGGCGACGGTGCGCCGTCGACCACTGCCTCCGACGGCGTTTCGCCGATCATCGTGGGCGGCGCCGACTGGGCCGCGGCTTGGGCGCAAGACGACAACGGCCGCCCGATCGCCGCTGTCGTCCCCGGCGGTGATCGCCAACGCGAATTCGCCATGCGCTTCGGCGTCAATCTCGTGATGTACACGCTGACCGGCAACTACAAGACCGACCAGGTTCACGTGCCCGCGATTCTCGAGCGTTTGGGTCAATAGATGGCCCTCGACATCGTTTTCGTTCCGCATCTGCCGCTCGTCATGATTCTGGTCCTGACGGTGGCCTGTGTTGCGCTCGTCGGCGCGAGCCTGCTGCTGCGCGCGCCCGGCGCCTGGTGGCGGGCGGCGGCGATGGCGGCGGCACTGCTGGTGCTCGCCAATCCTGCGATCGTTGAGGAGGAGCGCAAAGGCCTGCCCGACGTCGCGGTTATCGTTGCCGATCAGACGCAAAGCCAAGCGATCGGCGACCGCGCGAAGACCGTCGATGATACGGTGACGAAACTGCGGGCTAAGCTCGCTCAACACAAAGACCTCGACGTCCGCGTCATCACCGTAACTGAAGACCGCTCGGTGCAGGACGGCGGCACTTCACTGTTCGGCCCGCTCGCCGAAGCGTTTGCCGACGTACCGCCCGACCGCATCGCGGGCGCCATTCTGGTCACCGACGGCCAAATCCATGATGTGCCGGCGGGCGCCGCGGGCAAACTCACCTATCCCGTTCATGCGCTTCTCACCGGCGAACCGAATGAACGCGACCGCAAGCTCACGATCGAGCAGGCTCCGCGCTACGGCATCGTCGGCGAGCCGCTGACGTTCACCGTTCGCGTCGACGATTTCGGCCTTGGCGGCCAAACGGTCGCCGATCTCGAAGTCCGCATCGATGGCAAAGTCGTGCTGAACGAGACGGCCAAGACGGGCGAAGCGAAATCGCTTGAGCTCACGCTGCCTCACGGCGGCGAAAACGTCATCGAAATCCAAGCAGGCGCAGGTCCGAAGGAACTCACGCTCCTGAACAACCGCGCTGCGGTGGTGACGACCGGCATCCGCGATCAGTTGCGCGTCCTGCTCGTCTCGGGCGAACCTCACGCTGGCGAGCGCACGTTGCGCAATTTGCTGAAGGCCGATCCTTCGGTGTCGCTGGTGCATTTCACAATTCTGCGGCCGCCGGAGAAGCAGGACGGTACGCCGGTCGACGAACTCTCGCTCATCGCCTTTCCGACGCGCGAGTTGTTCGACGAGAAGCTGAACGATTTCAACCTCATCATCTTCGACCGTTATCAGCGCCGCGGCGTGCTGCCGCTCGCGTACTACGAGAACGTCGCGCGCTACGTCGAGAACGGCGGCGCGCTGCTGGTCACGTCCGGTCCGGAATTCTCCTCGCCGCTGAGCCTCTACCGCTCGCCGCTGAACTCCGTGCTTCCGGCCGAGCCGATCGAGCGCGTTGTGGAGCAAGGATACAAACCGCGCTTGACGGCTGCCGGCGAGCGCCATCCGGTGACAGCGGGCTTACCCGGTGCAAACGTCGGTACCAAGGAGCCGACGTGGGGGCGCTGGTTCCGCCTCGTGCAGGCCCAAGTGCTGACCGGCCAGACACTGATGCAGGGCGCCGAGCAGCAGCCCCTGCTCGTCCTCAATCGCGTGCAGGAGGGGCGCGTCGCGCTGCTGCTCTCAGATCACGCGTGGCTTTGGACCCGCGGCTTCGAGGGCGGTGGCCCGCAAGCCGAACTTCTGCGCCGCCTTGCGCACTGGCTCATGAAAGAGCCGGAGTTGGAAGAAGAGCGCCTGAACGGCACGATCAAAGGCGACCGCCTGATCGTGACCCGGCGCACGATGGCCGAGCGCGCCGCCGCCATCGAAGTTACTCATCCGTCCGGGCGCGTGGAGAAGGTGACTCTCACGCCAACGGAAGACGGCGCCTTCTCGGGCACGATCAAGGCGCCCGAGATGGGGCTATATCGTTTGCGCGACGGCAACTTGAATGCGGTCGCGGCCGCAGGCCCGCTGAACCCGCGCGAACTTTCCGACGTGCGCGCCACGGAGAAGTTGATCAAACCCGTCACCGACGCGACGAAGGGCGGCATCGCCTGGATCAAGCGCGACGGTCTGCCAGAAATTCGCCGCACGCGTCCCGGCCGTGCCGCCGCGGACGACGGCTGGATCGGCATGCGCGCGAACGAAGCCTATGCCGTCCGCTCGACGCGTCAGACGCCGCTATTCCACCCGGCGCTCGCCTTCGTCCTCATCATCGGCAGCCTGATGTTCGGCTGGCGCCGTGAAGGCCGCTAGGTTTATGCCGCAGATCACCGTCCTTGAAGGGTTGAGCATCGGCGGGTCGGCCGCGCGTGAGAATGAAGACACGCTCGGTGCCGTGGGCTCGATTGCCTTTGTGCTCGACGGCGTGACGAGCCTGTCCGAGACGCCGCTGATGGGGCCGAAGAGTGATGCCGCGTGGGCGTCGCAAACGGCGCGTGATTTGTTTTTGGCAAACGGTGCGGCGAGCGGGAGCGATCTTCGGACGCTGATTACGACGGTCGCGAAGGGCATTACCGCAAAGTTCGAAGCGGAGCGGGTTCGCCCGCCGCGCGAGCGTTATGAGTTGCCTTGGACGACGATGAGTTTGATCGGGATCGAGGCGGGGCGACTCAATATCGCGTACGTGGGCGACAGCCGCGTGTTGGTCGAAACCGGCGACGACGAGGTGCACAATTTCGGAACCAATCCGTCGCGCAACGCTTTCGAGACGCGTCTGGCCGCCAAGATGATTGCGGCGCAAAAGGGACAGCCGCTGGGGCCCGCGGCCGTGTTGCCGGAACTTCGCGCGGCGCGAAACACTGTGAACACGAACACCGGCTATTGGCTGTTGGGCGCCGATCCTGCCGTTGGGGCGCACGCGACGGTGACGTCGCTCGTGCTATCGGCTCCGGCGATCGTGCTGTTGGCGACGGATGGGTTCTATGCGCTGGTCGAGGATTATCAGCGCTACGGCGACCGCGAGTTGATTGCCACGGCGCAGACGATCGGTCTTGCAGCGTTGGCACGCTAGTTGCGGCATATCGAGGACGACGATCCGAACGGCGAGCGCTATCCACGCATGAAGAAAAGCGACGA
>JBKJZU010000160.1:0-2921 GCA_046715015.1 Micropepsaceae bacterium | reverse complement strand
GTTACGGCCGGGTGGGTCCACGACACGTGGAAGTTGGAAGTGTCGCGCTTCAAAGGGCGCGAGCCCGATCAGGACCGTTTCGACATCGAAGAGCCAAAGTTCGACAGCACGTCGGTCCGCGCCAGCTGGAATCCGACCGAGCGTTTGTCGCTGCAAGTCTCGTGGGCCGACTTCAACAGCCCCGAGCAGTTGGAACCGGATGTCGATGAGACGCGTGTGTCCGCGAGTGCGATCTATACCGTGCCCCTCGCCGACGAAGGTTGGTGGTCGACAACGGTCGCGTGGGGTCTCAAGGACCCAAGCGAGGACGAAACGATGCACGCCCTCGCGCTTGAGACCGCCTACGCGCCCAACCGCGACTGGACGTTTTTTGCACGCGGCGAGGTCATCGAAAGCCATGAACTCGGTGCGGGAACGATCGACACCGTCGGTAAAATCTCGTTCGGCGCCATTCGCGACTTCCATGTGTCGGACAACGTCAAACTCGGCGTCGGCGCGCTCTACAGCGTCAACTTCGTGCCGGAGGCGCTTGAACCGTCGTATGGCGGCGATCCCGACGGCGCGATGGTGTTCCTGAGACTCGTCGCCGGAACCTGAGAGGAAAGCCATGCACCTGAGTCACGCAACCGAAGGCGCGCACGCCAGCATGCATTATCGCCATCTCGCGGTTATGATCGTGCTGTCGTTCATTTCGATGTACGCGTTCATGTATGCGATGGTCGATACCTTCGCGAACGTCTTCATGAACTTCAATCAGGTCTACATGGCGGGGCTCATGACCGCTCCTATGGTGATCATCGAGCTTGTTGTGATGGGCGCCATGTACGCCAACAAAAGGCTCAACATGATCATCATCGCGGGCAGCATCGTCGCGCTGGCCGTGTTCTTCCTCCTTATTCGTCAGCAAACACTGATCGGCGATGCGCAGTTTTTGCGTTCGATGATTCCCCACCACGCGGGCGCGATCCTGATGTGCCGGGAGGCTTCCATACAAGATCCTGAAACCCAGGAACTATGCCGGGGTATTATCGCGGGCCAGCAGTCGGAGATTGACCTGATGAAGGCCAAGCTGGATTCGCTCGGGAAGTAAGCGGATCAACGTAATTCGCGCACGCCGGCGCTGGCCCGCAAGGACGCGAACCAGCGTCTCGCGCTGACAAGCTCAATTGTCGTCGTAGTTCGAGCCGTATTCATTATCGTCGCGCGCGTCGTAGCCGTTGCTGTAGCTCGATCCGTAGCTGTTGTAGTTCGAGCGGTAACCGTTGTTGTAGCTCGATCCATAGCCGTTGTAGTTCGAGCGGTAACCGTACCGGTAACCGTACTGCTGGTGGTCGTGCCGGGTATTGGGATGATCGCCGTGGAACCGGCGATGCGTTTCTTTGTAAGCGCGATGCCAATTTCCGTGATCGCGCCGGTGATAGAAGCCATCGTCATGAGCGTTGCGATGAGCTTGGCGGAAGTCCCGGTGCACCTGGCGGTGCTCTTGATGGTCTCGTTGATGGCGGAATTGTCGCTGGTAATAGTCGTCGTCGTGCGCCAGAGCCGTTGTTGCCGAACCGGCAAACAAGACTGCGGCAGTGGTTAGAAAGATCGCTATGCGCATACCTGCCTCCAGTAGATGTGCCTCGCCCTGCGGGACGTGCTCTCCGCCGCGAACAATAGAATTCAGGCGATGAACCGGCCCTGAACCACTCGTTCAGGATCGCCACCGTGAGACTCGTCGAACTTGACGCTGTCTCAGTTGCGAAGCCTGCTGCGAGCGCGTAGCTAGAAGCTCGCGGCTACCCGAACCAAGGAATGCAAGGCATCATGAACTCGCTTGGTACCGTGCTCATCGCCTTTGCCATCCTGGTGGTGGTCTTCATGGTCACACATCTTGTTCCGATGCTGCCTGGAAGCCTAGCTGATGTGACTGCGGCTGCCGGCGGACAGGCAATTCTCGACCAGAAGCCCGCCTTCTCAGCTGAGGAGGTCTATCAGCGGCTCGATGCCTTCGGTGAATCCGGCCGCGACCTGTACAAACAGTTTCTCGTCACGACCGACGTGATTTTCCCGCTGACCCTGCTTGCGTTTCTGTTCCTCTTGGCGCGTTACACCGCACAACAGCTTGCGCCGCCACAAGCCCTGCGCGGCTTGCTTCTCATGTTTCCCGTTGCATTCTTCGTGTTCGACATGATCGAGAACCTGTCGATTTTCCTGATGTTGTCGGACTATCCCGAGCGGCACCAACACACGGGCGGTTTGCTGGGCTACGTCACGGTTGTCAAACGTCTCGCGATGTATGCGGCGATCGTTCTCCCCCTCGTCCTTTTCTTGTTGGCCGGCATCGGGCGCTGGCGAAAGACGCCGTCGTGACGGGTCTAGGGATCAGTTGCTCGTCGATTTAGGCCAGAAGCGGTACACTAAAATGCCAAACCCGGTGACGGTCAGAACAAGGCCAGTCGCCGAAGCAATGATCACGAGCCAGTTGTTGAAGTCGTCACGTGTCTGATAGTCCATGATGTGCAAAGACCACAGGAAGTCGTAGACGCGCCATACACCGCTGCGCCGCGCTGCCACCTTGCCGGTCGCGGGCGAGACATAGAGATGGGTATCGGCCTCATCGTCGAACACGAACTGCCACACGGGCAGTGCGCCGCGATACTCGATGGGTGGATCCTTCTCGATCAGCGTTGCGCTCGCGATTGTCCCTTTGCCTGCAAAATCTGCTTCCGCGATCCGCCGGGCGTTTGACTCACTAAGCGGTGAAAGAACGGTGCCGGATCGTGCGTCGATCAACGCCGCTGGTTTTCCATCGATATCGGCGCGCCACACCGCCGCACCCAGCATCTCACCGAGTTCCAGGCGTGTAATGCGGCCGGTCAGAACGGCAGCAACGGCTGCCGGTGCCACGACATTGCTCTGTGCGCGCAGGTCAAGCG
>JBKJZU010000159.1:0-5224 GCA_046715015.1 Micropepsaceae bacterium | reverse complement strand
GAGCACGAAAAATTCGGCTACGACCTGAAAACCCTGGCGCCGCTGCCCTATGAGGGCAAGTCCGGCATCCGCGCCATGCTGGAAGGCCTGCAGCGCTTCGGGTGGGAGCCGATCAACGAAGGCACCCACATCATCGGCCTGAAGCACGCGGCCGGCGGCGCGGTCAGCTTGGAACCCGGCGGCCAACTCGAACTCTCCGGCGCGCCACTGAAAAGTATCCACGAAACCTGCGCCGAGTCGAACGAACACCTCGACCAGGTAAGCCAAGTCGCGAAAGAAATCGGCGTTGGCTTTATCGGCCTCGGCTACCACCCGACCGCGCGCCTCGAAGACGTGCCCGTCATGCCGAAGGGCCGCTACGGGATCATGAAGGCCTATATGCCCCGCGTTGGCGGTCTGGGGCTCGAGATGATGTTCCGCACCTGCACGATCCAGGTGAACCTCGACTTCGCCTCCGAAGCCGACATGGTGAAAAAGTTCCGCGTGGGCTTGGCGCTGCAACCCATCGCGACCGCATTGTTCGCCGCCTCGCCGTTCCGCGAAGGCCGGCCGAACGGCTTCCTCTCCTACCGCAGCCACGTCTGGACCGACGTCGACAACGCGCGCTCCGGCATGCTGCCGTTCGTGTTCGAAGACGGCATGAGCTTCGAACGCTACGTCGACTACGCGCTCGACGTGCCCATGTACTTCATCTACCGCGACGGCAAATACCTGAACACGGCAGGCCTTTCGTTTCGCGACTTCATGGCGCGCAAGCTGCCCGGCTTTGAAAAAGTCGAACCCACGATGTCCGACTGGGCCGATCACCTGACGACGATCTTCCCGGAAGTACGCTTAAAGAAGTTCCTCGAAATGCGAGGCGCCGACGGCGGCTTGTGGCGCCGCATCTGCGCGCTGCCTGCTGTGTGGACCGGCATCTACTACGACACGACCGCGCTCGACGCCGCCTGGGACATGGTCAAGGACTGGACCGCCGAAGAGCGCAGCGCGCTTCGCGAGGCGGTTCCGAAGCTCGGGTTGAAAACGCCGTTCCGCAACACGAACGTCCACGCGCTCGCCAGCCGCATGCTCGAAATCTCCCGCGCCGGCCTTCGCGCCCGCGCTCAGATGGATAGCATCGGCGGCACCGAAGAAGGTTTCATCGAACCGCTGTTCCAGGTCGTTCAAACCGGCAAAACCCGCGCCGAAGACCTCCTTGAGCGCTTCCACGGCGAATGGAACCGCGACGTGACGAAGGTTTTCTCCGAGTTCTCATATTGATTGGGTAAACGCGGCTAACCATACGCCCGGGTCGCCGGGTGACTTGGCTCGCGTTCCGCACGACAATGCACGTTCCATCGTGGGGGATCGCTCGCACGCGCACGCGTGCCGGGCCGTGGGAACATGAACGAGCCGGAGATCAGATCGTCGGACAACGTCGCGCCTGGCCCGCACGCGCAACTCGCGCTGCCGTCGCCGGACGCGTTCGCTGCCGATGCGGCCGTCGAGCCCGACGGCATATTCGACCGCGCGCTGATCTGGATCGAGCAACAGCCCATACCAGCAGCGTTCGCGATCTTCATTTTGCTCACGCTCGTGCACCTGGGCGTGCTCAACCTTGCCGGCGTCGCGAATGGCATCTTCATCGGTGAGCAGCTGTTCCTCGGCGCCGGTTCGACGTCCGTCGAAATCCTGCTCTTAGGCTTCATCGCTTACAACATCGTCCTCCCGAGTTTGATGTGCACCCAGTGCGTTCGCGCCTACGACGACCTGCGGCCCGCGCTCGGCATCGACAACGCCGCGTTCGGCCAAACGCGTGCCGGGTTGGTCGATGCCTTCGCCGTCGTGCGCATCGGCATCGGTGTTTTCTGGGCGATCATCTTGGCGACAGTTTTCGGTAGCATACTTACGGCGACCATTCCGGGCGACGGCGCCGGCGTCGCGCTGCAGACCGTCTGGTTGTACATCCGCCTCGCGCTAACGTTCGGCCTCTTGGGGTCGAGCATCACCTACGTCGCATTGCTGCACCACCGCTTCCGCGCAGCAACGGGAACCCAGCTTTACATCGATCTCTTCGATTTGACGCCGATCCAACCGGTCGCGAGATACGCACGTCACGTGGCGCTATACCTGATCATTCTGCTTGCGCTCGCCGGACCCTCCGTCTCGCAGCCGGATGCGGTGTACGCGAGCGCAGCACTTCTCGCGCTCGGCGTCGTCCTGACGATCGGTGCCGTGATTGGCGCCATGTGGGGCGCGCGCCGCGCCATCCGGGCGGCGAAGGCCGCGGCGACCCACGATCTGCGGATCTACACGCGCGAACTCTGGCGCCGTGCCTATGCCGGCGGCCACCTGACAGAAGCCGTCGGCATTCCGGCGCTTAGCGCTATGCTGAATGTGAAAAACGAAATCGCGCGCGTCCCAGACTGGCCCGGCGGCTTCGCGGTCTTCGCGCGGATAGCGACGCTTGCGCTCATTCCGCTGCTGTCGTGGTTCGGCGGCCAGTTGGCGGCGCAGCTTTCGGCCACGCTCGCCCTCTGACCGCCGCAGTGGTTTAGCCCAGACCTTCGGCTTTCAGCGTCTCTTGCACTTTCGGACGCGCCGCAACGCGTGCTTGGAACGCACGTACGTTCGGATAGTCCTTCAGGTCGAACTTCACGAAGTTCGCCCAATTCGTGATCGTGAAGAGATAGGCGTCGGCGACCGTGAATTGCGAGCCGGTCAGATAATCCTTGCCCTCAAGCTTTTCGTCCACCCACGCGTAACGCTTCGCAAGCGTCTGCGCGAGGCTGGCCTTGGTGGCATCAGGTGTCGCCGGATTGAAGAACGGCCCGAAGTTCTTGTGCAGTTCGGTGCCGACGTAGTTCAGCAGTTCCTGCACTTTGTAGCGCTCGCTGGTGCCGTTCGCCGGCGCCAAGTGCGAGCCGGGCTTCTGATCGGCGATCCACTGCACGATCGCAGGACCCTCGGTCAGCACGTACCCGTCGTCGAGCTGCAACGCGGGCACATAGCCTTTCGGGTTGATCTTCAAAAAGTCGTCGCCCGACTTCGTCTTTTTCTCTTTCAGGTTCACCTGCTCGAGCTCGAACGAAAGTCCGGCTTCGCGGAGCACGATGTGCGGCGACAGCGAACAGGCGCCGGGTGAATAATACAGCTTCGGCATGGAATACCTCTCTGGTTGGGTTGCGGTAGGGACTAAGTAAGTGCGCAAACGCGTTTTGCGAGGCCCCTCATTCACGAAACTTGTCGTGAATTTTCGTCACGAGGCGAGAAGCAACACCCCGACGCCGATAACCACAAGCGCCATGCCCGAGAGTTCGCGAAAACTCGCAACTTCTGCGAATACGCGCCGCGAAACCGCTTGTGCGAACAACACCTCGACGAGGCCGAGCGTGCGCACGTTCGCGGCCGAGGTCAGAGAAAATCCCAAGAACCAAAACTGCGACGCGAATGCGCCCATGAACCCGGCAAACAGCGAATGCCGCCACAGCGCAAAACTCTTCAACAGATTTTCGCGGTCGAAGGCGGCCATCCAAACGCCAAGCAGCGTGGCCTGAATCCCGAGTGACCAGACCAATGTCGTCGTCGCGCGCAGAAAGTACGGCTCATCGCCAAGCGCCAAAATCCCGCCGCGAAACCCGACGGCTGCGATCGCATAGAGCCCGCCCGATGCGACACCGAACAGGGCAGGGCGCAAACTCTTGGCGTCCCATTTCTCGCGGCGCTTGACCGCGATCAGAAATACGCCCGCCGTCGCGATCACGATTGCGGCCGCGCGCAGCGGCGTCAGCGCGTCGTCCAATATCACGAGGCCGAAGACGGCAACTTGCACGGCCTCGGTTTTGCCGAACGCGGTCGCGACCGAAAACGACCGTTCGCGCATCGCGGCGAGCAACAGCGCCGTGCCGAAGATTTGCGCGACGGCGCCAGCGGCCGTGAAGGTTAGAAACGGCGCGGTCGGCCCCGGCGGCCCTTGCCCTGCCGCCAGCGTCACGATGAATAGAAACAAGAGTGCGAACGGAAATCCGTAGAGAAACCGAACCTGCGTCGCCCCGATCGTGCCGAGCCGCGCGGTCAACGAACTTTGCATCGCATTACGCGCCGTCTGCGCCGCAGCAGCGATAAGTGTAGTGAGGACCCAGAGCATCACCCGATCTTCGAGCCGTCCTTGCGCGTATAGACGGGTCCGTCGGAATACCGCCGCGGCAAGAGCTTCATGTCGATGTCGGAGTACTCGCACCAATCCTCGTTGTCGCGCGAACCCACAGTCAAAAACACGGCGTCCGCCTTCGACCGGTTCTGCAAGCAATGCCCGTCGGGGACCCCGGCCTTGAACCCGGCGCAATCCCCCGCGCGCATAACCTCTTCACCGGCGTCCGTCACCAGCACGACCTCGCCCTCGATCACATAGACGAACTCGTCCTCTTTCGCGTGCCAGTGGCGTTGGCTCGACCAGACGCCCGACTTAAGCCGCGTGATGTTCACCCCGAACTGGGTCAACCCGGCGGCGAGCCCGATCGGCTGATTCTCCCGCTCAAGGCACGGCGCATCATAGGGCTTTGGATAGCGTGTGCCCTTAACCACAGGTACGCCGGCAACGTCGATTTCTGGCATGGCCTCTCCAACAATGTGACGGACGCACTCTGACGCGAACCCGCGGCGCCGTGCTACATCACCGCCACCGCAATCCAAAAGAAAGGTTGAATATGACGATCAACGCTCAGTCGGCGACCGTTCCCGCCTTCGTCCAAATCCTGAATGCACTCTCCACAATTCTGACCAAAGCCGCGGCGCACGCCGAAGCAAAGAAGATCGACCCGTCCGTCTTCGTGACGGCCCGCATCGCGCCGGACATGTTTCCGCTCGCGCGCCAAGTGCAGATCGCGACCGACCACGCGAAGGGCGCGTCCGCCCGCATGGCCGGCATCGACGTGCCGAGCTTCGCCGACACCGAAACGACGTTTGGAGAACTGCAAGCCCGCATTGCTAAGACACTCGACTTCATCAAGGGCTTGAAGCCGGCCCAGTTTGACGGCGGCTTCGATCGCGACATCACGTTGACCATCGCCGGCCAGAAGATGACCTGGAAGGGCGACGTCTACCTGCATCAATTCGCACTGCCGAACTTCTACTTCCACGTCACCGCCGCCTACGCCATCCTTCGCCACAACGGCGTCGATGTCGGCAAGCGCGACTTCTTGGGAACGCTCTAGAAAATCCTCCCCTGGGACCGCCGGCCTCGTGG
>JBKJZU010000158.1:0-3492 GCA_046715015.1 Micropepsaceae bacterium | reverse complement strand
ATGGGCTCGATCCACCTCTCACCGCTCGCCGACCTCGCACGCGAACTCGCGCGTGCCGGCGGTCTGCGCGACTTTGTCGAAACCGGCACGTTCATCGGCCACGCGATCGGCTGGGCTTCACGCACATTTGAGCGCGTGTGGACGGTGGAACTGAATCCGCAATTTCTCACGCAAGCAAAAGCCGCCAATCCGGGGCTCGCGAACGTCACGTATCTGGAAGGCGACTCGGCGACCAAGCTGCCGGACATCCTGAGCCAGCTGCCTGGCCCCGCCCTATTCTGGCTCGACGCACACGCGGGCGCCGGTTACTTCGCCGATCACGACATCTGTCCGCTTGTTCAGGAATTGGAGACCGTGCTGGCCTCGCCGCACGATCACTGCATCTTGGTCGATGACGCGCGCGCGTTCCTGGCACCTCCGCCACCGCCATTCGACTACCGGAAATGGCCGTCGCTCGATCAAATCTTCGCGGCTGTCGCGAAACGCCCGGGCTACAATATCGTGGCGATTGCGGACGTTCTGATCATCGTGCCCGAAATGCACCGCGGACTGGTCGCGCAGTTCTGCTTTGCTATCCGGCCCAAAATTTGATCCATTTCACTGACAAAGTGTCAGCGCGCCGCAAAGTGCGCGCGGAGGAAACGTGAGTATGCGCCGTCTTCTGGGACTTCTTCTGGCCGCCGCCATCGTCGGCATCGGTGCAGGCTTGGCCGTCGGCGCCGACAAACCGAAGCGTTCGACCGACGTGCCAAAATCGCGCGACGAGTGGCCGACGGAAAGGGTACTCGTGATCGGTCGCCGCGGAAACCCGCGCGACTGGTTCGTGAACCACACGTTTCGCGGGGCGGAGGGCTTCGCCGACGGCTCGTCGCCGCCCGGCGCCACCGAAACGCGTAGCGAGTATCCGTTTCAAATTTACTACGCCGCGAACGGCACGTTGGAGGCGCGCTTCCGCCGCCTCGGCTCGCGCACACCGCACGGCGACATCATCGAACTCGACTACGTCGAAACCGGCACCTGGCGCATCAACGAAGAAGGCGATCTCTGCCAGACGATCCCAAAGGTCGGTTGGGGCACGGAGGTTTGCTACTGGTTCGACCGTAAGGGCAGCCGCATGGCGCTCTATTACACGGCCTGCGGCGCCTTCAATCGCTGCTACCCGGGCCGCTTAGGGCCAGAGGGCGAAATCGTCCCGGGTAAGCAATTTACCAGGTAATCATGAGGGTGCGGCGAGCGAGCTTGCCGCTCACGATCCCCGTGCTAGGATTGCGGCCAACCGTAATCGAAGGCGTGAGTGCGGCTCGATAAGAGCCACGCACCAGCCGATTGAAAGAGTATGCCCCGTGGCGCAGGGATCGCGTGGGGCGCCGTATGGGCTGAGTAGCCCTGTGGCCGCAGAACCGGCGGCCAAGAGTGACACGATGCCGGAACGTCACCGGCCGGGTCACATCTACGCGGCGCTGGACTTAGGAACGAACAACTGCCGGCTGCTCATCGCAAAGCCGGACCAAGCGGGTTTTCGCGTCCTCGATTCCTTCTCGCGCACCGTCCGCCTCGGCGAAGGCTTGAACCAAACCGGCGAACTTTCCGACGCGGCGATGCAGCGCGCGATCGATGCGATCCCCATCTGCGCGGTGAAGATGCGCAAGCGTGGCGTGACCAGCGCGCGTGCGATCGCGACCCAAGCCTGCCGCACGGCGAAGAACGGCCCGGCCTTCGTCGCGCGCGTCGCGAAGGAGACCGGCCTCCACTTCGACATCATCCCGCCGATCGAAGAAGCGCGCCTCGCCGCGCGCGGCGTCACGCCGTTGCTCGACCGCACCGATAAGGGCGCGCTCGTCTTCGACATCGGCGGCGGCTCCACGGAACTGATTTGGCTCGACCTGCGCGAACACGGCCGCCCGCCGAAAATTCTGCGTTGGGGCTCGATGCCGCTCGGCGTGGTGACGCTGTCGGAAAAATTCCCGGGCCGCCTCGACGATCCCGCCGCCTACGACGAAATGCTGGCCGAAGTGAAAGGCCGCCTCAAGATGATCACAAGTTTGGCCCCGCCCGGCGGGCATCCCGCAGGTGTGTTCCACATGTTGGGAACCTCCGGCACCGTGACCACGATCGCGGGCATCCACTTGGGGTTGGAACGCTACGAACGCTCGAAGGTCGACGGTCAGTGGCTGAAGCGCGACGACATTCTGCGCGTCATCGCCGAACTGAAAGCGATGCGCCGCGAAGGCCGGGCCGCGCATCCGTGCATCGGACCTGAGCGTGCCGAGCTGGTGATCCCGGGCCTCGCGATCTTCGAAGCCATCTTCACGCTCTGGACGCCGCCGCGTTTGCGCGTCGCCGACCGCGGCTTGCGCGAAGGCATGTTGCTCGCGCTCATGGAAGGTTCCGAACCCGCCCGCAAACAGAAGCGCCGCCGCAAGCGCCGCGGCCGCAAGCGCAAGGGCTTCACGAATGGAGCAGCGCCCGCATGATCGACAAACCGTCCTCGCGCGCGTTGAAAGTGCGCGTCAAAACGGCGAAGAGCCGCACGAAGTCGTCGCAGCAATGGCTCGAGCGCCAACTGAACGACCCCTACGTGCGCGCGGCAAAGAGCGAAGGTTATCGTTCGCGCGCGGCCTACAAGCTTGCCGAGATGAATGAAAAATACCGCTTCCTGAAGCGCGGCGCGACCGCCGTCGATCTGGGCGCTGCCCCCGGTGGCTGGACGCAGATTCTCGTCGAACGCTTGGGCGAAGGGCGCGTCGTCGGCGTCGACATCCAAGAGATGGAACCGATCGCGGGCGCAGCGCTTCTGAAACTCGACTTCATGGACGACAAAGCACCCGACATCATCAAGCACGCGCTTGCAGGCGCGGTGGACACGGTGCTGTCCGACATGGCCTCGCCCGCAACCGGTCACCGCGAGACCGATCACATGCGCGTCATGGCGCTTTGCGAGACCGCGCTTGAGTTCGCGATCGAAGTCTTAAAACCCGGCGGCACGTTCGTCTGCAAGGTGCTGCGCGGCGGCACGGAACGCCAACTCCTCGAGACGCTGAAAAAGCGCTTCCAAAAAGTCATCCACGTGAAACCGCCGGCCAGCCGCGCCGACAGCGCCGAGATGTACGTGCTGGCAACGGGCTTTCGCTAAGCCTCACTGGCAGGCCGGCAGATCCTCCGCACGCATGCCCGCCAGCACCGACTGCAGCTCGGTCTTTGCGCACAGGAAGTCG
This sequence comes from Micropepsaceae bacterium, assembly GCA_046715015.1. Lineage (GTDB taxonomy): Bacteria > Pseudomonadota > Alphaproteobacteria > Micropepsales > Micropepsaceae > SZUA-430. Next base: position 277 of record JBKJZU010000158.1, on the reverse strand, counting down.
CGCCGGAACTCCGGCAGCACGAACAGCTTGTCCACCACCGCTGTCGCAACAAGATGCCCGGCGTCGATATCCGTCGGGAAGTGCAGGCCGCACACGACGCGGCTCTCCCCATAGTCGACCGCGCGCGCGATGATCGATTGCGCGCTCTGCGGCGACGCTTCCATCATAACAAGCGCAACCGCCCACGAGACAACGGCGTGTCCCGACGGATAGGACGTTCCGCCGGACGGCGACGCCTCGGGCTTCGGCACCTTCGCCTGCCCGCACACGCGCGTGA
>JBKJZU010000157.1:0-18646 GCA_046715015.1 Micropepsaceae bacterium | reverse complement strand
TTTTGCGTGGCGCGGACTTCTTCGACGATCGTTGCGTCGAGGTCCGTGTGTTCCTTCTCCGTCCACTTGCCGAGCGCGATCAGGTGCTTCTTCAAGCGTTCGACCGGATCGCCTAACGGCCAAGCCTTCGCTTCGTCGGCTGGGCGATAGCGGCTGGGATCGTCCGAGGTCGAGTGGCCTTCGACGCGGTAGGTGAAGTGTTCGATCATCGTGGGGCCGAGGTTCGAGCGCGCGCGATCCGCCGCCCATTTCGTCACGGCATAGACGGCGAGAAAGTCGTTGCCGTCGACGCGGAGCGCCGGGATGCCGTAGCCGACGCCACGGGCTGCGAACGTCGCCTCGTCGCCGCCCGCGATGCCTTGGTAGCTCGAGATCGCCCACTGATTGTTGACGACGTTCAGGATCACCGGCGCCTTATAGACGGCGGCGAAGGTGAGCGCGGTGTGGAAGTCGCCTTCCGCGGTCGAGCCGTCGCCGATCCAGGCGGAGCAGATGCGGTCGTCGCCGCGGTAGGCCGATGCCATCGCCCAGCCGACCGCTTGGCTGTAGTGCATGGCGAGGTTGCCCGCGATCGAGAAGAAGCCGTGCTTCTTCGACGAATACATGATCGGCAGCTGGCGGCCTTTCAGCGGGTCGCGCTCGTTCGAGTAGACCTGGCACATCATGTCGAGCAGCGGATAGCCGCGCGAGATCAAAAGGCCCTGCTGGCGGTAGGTGGGGAAGCACATGTCTTCCGGGTCGAGCGCCGCGGCCTGGGCGACCGCGATCGCCTCTTCGCCCGTGCACTTCATATAGAACGAGGTCTTGCCTTGGCGCTGTGCCGCAAACATGCGGGCGTCGTAGGCGCGTACCGTCAGCATGTTCTTGAGGCCGCGCTTCAGCGTGTCGACGTCGACGTGCGGATCCCAGGGCCCGTGGGGCAGGTTGTCTTCGCCCAGCACGCGGATCAGCCCATAGGCGATGTCCTGCGTCTCCTTCGCCCTCACGTTGATGTCGGGGCGGCGCATTTCGCCGGCCTTCGGGACCTTGATGTGACTGAAGTCGGGCGTATCGCCGGGGCGATGCTTCGGCTCGGGGATGTGAAGCTTGAGCTGCGGTTTGTTTTTGCGCGCGGTCGACATCGCGTGTGGCTCTTTTCGCGTGGGAAATGGTGCCGGATGGGCCGCAGTGGATAGGCGCGGGCGGGGGAAGCGTCAATGACCGCGCGGGGTCAAGGCAAAGAAGACGTTGCTTGTCCGTCTGTTGCTTCCGAAGGGCAGGGATTTGGCGTTTTTGTTCCCAGCCATGGTCAAGCACGCAACTTTTCGACCACCGTTGTGCGGTGCAGCAGTAAACAGGCTAATCGCCTACGCCTTTAGTGCAGCCGATAGTGCACTCACGAGTTCGTCTGGCCTGCCCGTGCCAAACACGTAGCGGTCAGGCCGCACAAGGGCGATTTCGGCGCCGGCTTTTTCGAACCACGAGCGCAGGCGTCCATCTGGGTCTGTGATGTCTTGTTCGAGCGCCACGAGGCCAACCGGCAACGGCCAGACCACGTTGGAGAGGTCGCGCGGTTCTTTGAGCACGATGAGGAAATCGCCGAAGCCTACTAAGTCATCTAGCAAGCCAGTTCTTCCGCTTGTGTGGCGGGTCGTGCGAATCTGCGGGAACAACTCGCCAGCGCGCGGACTTGGCATGAAGAAACCATGCTTCAAAGGCGGCAAACCGGGGAGCGGTTCGCTTCCGGTTTTCGTTGCGCGCGCAGCAATCATACCTTGGTCGCGCATCGCTGCGGCTTGCGGATCTTGCACGCAGACGACGCGGCCCATGCCGATGGCGCCTTCGATGATAAAGCGCACGTGCGGTTCGCGTTCTTGCTGGTAAGTGTCGAGCAGCGACGTGCTCGCTAGGCCGCGCAAGACGGCGATCAGTTTCCATGCGAGGTTGTCGGCGTCGCGGATGCCGGAGCACATGCCTTGGCCCATGAACGGCGGCATTTGGTGCGCGGCGTCGCCCGCGAGTAGGACCGATTTGTTGCGCCACGTTTTCGCGACGAGGCCGTGAAAGCGGTAGACCGCTTTGCGGACGAGTTCGACTTGGCCGGGCTTTGTCCACGGTTGCAGCAGTTCGGCGATCTTGGCGTCGTCGAGCATTGCTTCCGGCGTTTCGTCCGGTTTCAGCATGAACTCCCAACGGCGGCGGAGCGGCGACATCGGCATGACCGTGGTCGGGCGTTTGGGGTCGCTGATCTGCACTCCGAACGGAGGCAAGCCTTCCTCGTGCTTGGCGAGCGTGTCGATGACGAGCCAGGCTTCGTCGAAGCCGTAGTCGAAGAGTTCGCCGTCGATTTGGCGGCGGGTGAAGCTGCCGCCGCCGTCGCAGCCGATGAGGAATTTGGCGCGGACTTGTTCGTCCTTGCCGTCTGCCGAGATCGTGGCTGTGACGCCTTCGGCGGTGTTGCTGTCGATCGACTTCAGCGACGTGCCGAGGCGGACTTCGACGCAGGGGAAGTCTTCCACGCGTTTGCGCAGCTCTTCTTCGATTGCCGGCTGGTGGAACATGTAGCTCGGCGCCCAACCTGACGGCGCTTCGACGCCGCGTTGATCGAAGCGCAATAGAATGTCACCGGCGGCGTTGCGGAATTCGTATTCGTACATTTGCCGCGTCCAGGGCAACACGGCTTCGGCAATGCCGAGCTTTTGCCAGATGCGCATGATTTCGTGATCGAAATGCGCGGCGCGGGGGAAGCGATAGACGTCGCGATCGCGTTCGACAACGAGCGCCTTCACGCCAGCCTTGCCGAGCAGGCAGGCAAGCGTTTCGCCGACGGGGCCGTAACCTACGATCAGGACGTCCGTTTCGATCACGGTTCGGCGACCACCGTCGCTTCGATGGCGCCGATCTTGTCGATTTCGATGCGGGTGATGTCGCCGGCCTTGAGGAACTTCGGCGGCTTCATTGCGGCGCCGACGCCGCCGGGGGTGCCGGTGAAGATGATGTCGCCGGGTTCGAGCGTCATCGCTTGGCTGACATGCGCGATTTGATCGAAGATATTGAAGACGAGGTTCTTCGTGCTCGAGTCTTGGCGCTTCTCGCCGTTCACGAAGGCGCGAATGCCGAGCGTGTGCGGGTCGCCGATTTCGTCGGAGGTCACAATCCACGGACCGAATGGAGCGTGCGTGTCGAAGCTCTTGCCCAGAATCCATTGCGGCGTTTTGAATTGCCAGTCGCGGGCGGTGACGTCGTTGCCGACGGCGTAGCCGAAGATGACCTCGTGCACCTTGTCCTTCGGCACGTGCTTGCACTTCTTGCCGATGACGACGACGAGTTCGGCTTCGTAGTCGAGCAAGTGAGCGGCTTTCGGCAACTGCACATCGGCGAACGGCGCGTTGGCGGCGGTCGGCATCTTGGCGAACCAGACTTGTTCTTCCGGCGTCTTCTGGCCGCTTTCGGCGATGTGGTCGGCGTAGTTGAGGCCGATCGCCAGGATTTTTCCCGGGCGCGGGATGGGCGCTTCGAGTTTGACGGCGCTTTGCGCGACGTCGGATTTGCGGGTTGCCGCGCGTTCGACGGCGCCGCGGACGGACGGCCATTGCGTCATGAGGCCGATCATGTCGCGCGGCAGGTCGGCGTCGGCCTTCTTCAGATCGACGATGCCGCCTTCGACGGCGATGCCGATGCGTGTGCCTGCCGTGTCGGTGAATGTGACGAGTTTCAAGATCTCTCTCCTCAACCCATGTTCGCGGGCATTTTCATGCCCCATTGCACGCCCATCAGATCCTGCGCCGTCGCTTCGCGGCTGCCCCAGCTTGCGGTCATCAGGTCGCCGTCGGTCCAGTGTTCGAGCACGTGCCCCCACGGGTCTTTCCAGTAGTCGAAGATCTGGCTGCCGAGAATATGACGGCCGACACCCCATTGGGCTTCGTGGCCCTTTTCCTTCAAAAGATCATGCCCGCTCATCAGATCGTCCATATCGACGACTTCGAAGGCCGCGTGGTTGAACTTCGGCGTGCCGGTGCCGAGCATGAAGAGCGTGTGATGGTCGCTTGGCTGATCGCCACGATCGCAACGCATGAAGGCACCGAGCGCGAACTCGGGCGACAACTTGATCTCGTCGGAGGTGATGAAGCCGAAGCGTTCCTTGTACCAAGCCTCGCTGGTCCGGAAGTTCGAGACGTTCAGCACGCAGTGACCAAGGCGCTTGATGTGCGAAGCGCCTTGGCCGACGAGCTTCGGCGCGTTCTTGCGCGGTTGCGCGCGGGCATCGTTCACGGGCGGCGCGGGCGGGAAGGCAGCGGGCGAGAGAGCTTCACGGGCCGCTACGACTTCGACCTTGAACCCGTCGGGGTCTTTCAGGCGAACGACTTTGCCGCCGCCGGGGCCGTCGAGGGTTTCGACCTTCGTGTCTTGCGATTTCGCGAGCGCGGCGAGGTCATCGGTGGAGCGAGCGCGGAACGCAACGCCGGCGAACCCAGGTTCGCCTTGGTGTGTGACGTGCAGAAAAGGATCGGCGCCTTGGCCGCGCATATAGAGCGTCGTTGCGTCGCGGTGCGCGCGGGCGAGGCCGAAATCGTTCAAGAACACTTCCATCTTGTCGAGGTCGGGTGCGGAGAAGCGTACGAACGCGATGTCGTCGACTTTGATCATGGTTTGGATTCCTTCTTACGAGCGTCCATGGCGGTTTTTGCGAGGCGCGCGGCCTCAGCTTGTTTCAGACCCAGTGCGATGAGCGCGGTGGCGACGATGTCGGTGGCGAAGGCGAACGGTTCCGCCACACGATGCGTCGTGTCGGAGAGGCGCATGCCGGCAGACATGGCGATACCGAGTGTGGCAACGACGGCGACGTTCAGCGAGGCAACTGTGAAGCGTTTCGATTTTTGGCCGAGCGCGATGTCGCCACGGATGCCGGCGTTGATCGGCGTATCGGGGTCGACGCTGCCCGGAATGAGGCGGAGCAGTGCGCGGGCGCGCACAGGCTGGGTGATCGCGAAGGCGAACATCGTGGAGAGGCCGTTTGCCATGCGAACGGCCGCGTCCGTGATGCCTTCGTTCAGCGCCGTGATGTTTTCTTCGAACTCAAGGCGGATGTGGCGCGCGATGGCGGCGGCGAGGTCATCCTTGCCTTCGAAATGCGTGTAGAACGTGCCCTTTGCGACGTCGGCTTCCACCGTGATGTCGTCGATCGAGATGGCGTCGAGGCCGCGTGCTGCGACGAGGCGCTCAGCCGCGGCGACAAGTTCGCCGCGCGTGCGTTCGCGTTTACGGAGTGTCCGGGGTTGGGTGGCTGCTTGGCTCATAACTGACCATATAGTCAAAAATGACCGATTGGTCAATATTGAAAACGGGCGCAGTTTTCCAGCGGCGGCGCGGGCCGTTCAAGTGCGGTGCTTAGGTTAGCGGATCTTGGCCTGGCGCCGGGCGACGGCGCGCTGAAGTTGCAGACGCTCTTTCACGGAGAGCGGGCGCTTCAAGGCTTTGCCGCTTTCGGCGATCTTGCCGGGTTGGAAGACGTGGAAGACGCGTCCGTTCTTGCCGCCGCGTCCGCCGGCGGTCAGCGTTCTTTCATTGTAGTCGATCGTCCAATTGCGAACGGGTCCGGAGTCCAGGTGGATGAAGTGGTTGTCCGGATACCAGCCGACGCCGCCGCGCGCCATTTTGCGCGCGATCTTTGCGGCAGGCGAAAGGTTCTTGTCGAGCGTGATGTCCATCGCGCGGCCTTCGAGGTGCTTGCTCTTTTCCGCGACGCCAAAGATTCGCGAAGCCAACATCTCGTTCGTCTTCTTCGTGCGGTATGCCGACAGCACGGTCGCGCGCACCAAGCCCGCGTTCTCGATCACGTCAGCCAGGAAGTCGAGCGTTTCGACGAAGACCGGGCCGGAGACGTTTTCGCGATGATCGCGGAGGAACAAGGCGAGATCGACCATCGCCGACGGGATCGGGCCGATCGCGTCCCGATAGAGGCCGTCGAATGTTTCGCCGGTATTGTAGTTCCTTAGAGAGAGGCGGCGCGGGGTGGAGCGGGCGGGAAAGACAAACGGCTCGTCCTTCAAAATCCGCGCGTGCGCGGCCGAGCCGAAGACAAGCGTCAGCCCCGTTGCCAGCAAAAAATCGCGTCGTTTGAGCAGCATTGCGGTTCCATCTAAGCGCACCCCCCTAAGAAAACTACAACATCTCGTTCAAATATGCGTTGGGTCCGGCAACCCTGAGGCGATTTGTCGGCAACCCGGTAATTCGGCTAGGGTCGGTCAGCAACTCCGTTAATGCGCACCCCCATCGCCTTCATTAGTCCGAAGCCGGATGTTGGTGTGAAGAAGACTGAAAACATCGAGATTTTGGTGGAGGAATGGAAATCATGACCTACAGACGCATGCTGCTGGCTTCAGCGGTGTTGTTTGCCTTCGTGCCCCTCGCGACGGCGAAAGTGCCTGCCGACCAAGCGAACCGGTTGGGAAAAGATCTGACATTCAACGGCGCGGAAACCGCCGGCGACGGTGACGTCCCGGCGTATACCGGCGGAATTCAATCGCCGCCCGCGAGCGTGAAGTTCGATCCGAAGTCGCAGCATCCGCCAGATCCGTATTCGGGCGACAAGCCGAAATACACGATCACCGGCGCGAACGCGGCGCAGTACGATGCGAAGCTGACGGAAGGAAGCAAAGCGCTTCTGAAGCGTCTGCCGACATTCAAAATGAACGTCTACGAGTCGCGGCGCAGCTGTGCGTTGCCGCAGTTCGTGCAAGCGGCGACGAAGAACAATGCCCTCGTCGCGGGTCTTACGCCGGACGGTGAAGGCGTGACGGGCGGCATCATGGGAACGCCGTTTCCGATCACGACCAACGCGAAGGAGATGATTTGGAACCATCGCCTGCGTTACTTGCCGCACAAGCTCTACCGTTCGTATGCGACGGCGCCGGTGCAGGCCAACGGCTCGTTCAACATCATCCGCTATCAAGACGAGGCGATCGTCAACTGGACGGATCCGACGAAGAAGAAGGCCGAAGACCTCAACAACATCCAACTCATGTATCTGCAGAATACGGTCGCGCCGGCCCGGCTTGCCGGAAACGTGATCTTGGTGCACGAGTCGCTCAACGGGTCGCTCGAGCCCCGCAAGGCGTGGTCGTACAATCCCGGGCAACGCCGCACGCGGCGCGCGCCGGACATCGCCTACGATAATCCCGGCTTCAATACGGACGGCATGTCGACTGCCGACGCGTTCACCGGGTTCAACGGCGCCCTCGATCGCTACGATTGGTCGCTCGTCGGCAAGAGCGTGAAGATCGTTCCCTACAACTCGTACAAGATCCTCAATGCGAAGTACGCCGATCTGATCAAGCCGAACCATCTGAATCCGGATCTTACGCGCTATGAAGCGCACAGGGTCTGGACGGTCGATGCGAAGCTGAAGGCCGGTCAGCGCCATCTCTACGCTCGCCGCGTGCTCCACCTCGACGAGGATACGCGCGCGATGGTCGCCGGTGAACTCTACGACGGGCGCGGCGGACTCTGGCGTGTGCAAGAGTTGCACACGGTGAACTTCTACCACGTGCCGATGTGCTTCTCGATTGGCGAGATGGTGTACGACGTGCTGGCGAGCGGGCGCTATCTTGCCGGTTCGTTGGTCAGCGAGGAGAAGCCGTTCAACTTCGACGCGGACGAGCTTAACGCGTCGCGCTTCCAGCCGGACGCGCTGCGCACGATCGGCGTGCGCTGAAGTCTACGAATAGGTGAAGGAAGAAGCCGCTCCGTTCGGGGCGGCTTTTTTCTTGTCTAGTGGATGTTGAGGACGATCGAGTTCGACTGCGTGCGGATCGCGATCGACTGCAGGGCATGGTCCTTCAAGGGCATGACCGCCGCGACGGGGGCCGTGCTGACCCAGCTCGGCGAGGCACAGACGATGAAGTCCGCCGTCGCGCTGGTCCCGTCCGGTGAGACCGACGTAATTGCCAATTCGGCGGTGGCAATGCCGCTGTCGGCCATCCCGGTGATGTGAACGACCCGACCGTCGGGACCCGCGATCACCGTTCCCGAGTCGATACGCGACACGAGTTGGCGCTCGCACACCGCGCCAGCCTCGCCGGCATTGTGGCCGTTCAAAACCCAGGGAACCGTGCGCAGTCCCGGATTCAAATTCGGCACTACGAGTTGGCGTTGCGGCGCAGCGATCGCCGTCGAACCTAGAACGCCAATGAGAATCGCAAACGCGATCGTACGCGACATGAACGTGACCCCAGAAAACCAGTTGAGCGCGCACGCATCCTAGCAGACGGGCAGGCGTGCACCATCGCGCTCGCCTCGCAACCTTAATACGCGGGCCACGACGGTTAATCAGGCCGGCGAAGCGCCGGCGCGCGCCCAATCCGCAACGATTGTTTCCAATACCGGCAGCGGTACGCCGCCGTTTTCGAGCACGGTGTCGTGGTACTTGCGGATGTCAAAGCGGGGCCCCATGGCCGATTTCGCGCGCTCGCGCAGCTCCAGGATTTTGTTCTTGCCGATCTGGTAGGCGCACGCTTGGCCCGGCCACACGAAGTAGCGGTCGATTTCGCGCACGATGTTGTCGCGGGTGAGTGCGGTGTTCGTGAGGAAATAATCGACCGAGCGTTTGCGGTCCCAGCCCTTCGCATGGATGCCGGTGTCCACGACCAGGCGGCAGGCGCGCCAGAGTTCCATCGTGATGCGGCCGATCTCGTCGAGGTCGTCCATATAAAGGCCCATCTCCTTCGAGAGGAGTTCCGTGTAGAGCGCCCAGCCTTCGACGTAAGCGGTGAAGAACGAGTATTTGCGAAACTCGGGGATCGCTTTCGTTTCCTGCGCGATCGAGATTTGCAGGTGGTGGCCGGGGATGCCTTCGTGGAAGGCCAACGCGGCCATCTGCCACTTCGGCAGCGTCGCCATCGAGGCGAGATTGTAGGCGACGAAGCCCGGGCGCGAACCGTCGGGCGTGCCTTGATTGTAGAAGGCGATCGTCTGGCCGCTTTCGAGGAACGGCTCCATTCGCTTCACCTCGATTGCGGCCTTCGGCAGCGTGCCGAATGCCTTGGGCAGCGCGGCGTTCGCTTGGGCTTGGAGTTCGCGTGCGCGCGTGAGGTAGTCGCTGCGGCCTTGCTCCGTGTTCGGATAGAGGTAGCGCGGGTTCGTGCGCAGGTCGGCGTAGAACGCCTTCAGCGGGCCTTTGAAGCCGACGCGTTGCTTCACCACTTCCATGTCGGTAGCCAGGCGGGCGACTTCAGAGAGGCCCAGTTCGTGGATATCGTTCGCCGACATTTTGAGCGTGGTGTGCGCGGCGATCGCCTGGTCGTAGAAGGCGGCACCATCCGGCAGCGTTCCGACGCCGTGATCGCTTGTCACGGAGCGTCCGATTTCTTCGGCGGCGGCGATGAAGCGCTCATACGCGGGTTTCAGCTTTTGCTTCAGCGCTTGTTCGGCGTCGGCGATCAGCTTTTCCTTGCCGCTCAGGTTCGCCACCTTCGTTTTGAAGTCGGCGAAGATCTCGTTGTCGCCCTTGCCGCCGAACGGCGCGCCTTGGACGGCTTTGCGGGCGTCGTCGACAATGAGCGCGTAGGAAAAGCGGGGCAGCGTGATGCCCTTTGCTTTTTGCTCCCGCATGAAGGCGACCGTTTGGTCCATCACCTTATCCGTCGCTGCGATGCGGGCGATGTAGGCTTCGGCGTCGGAGGCGTCGGCGATGCGGTGGCGGTTGATCAGCAGGTTCGGAATGTCCTGATGCGGGCCGCCGAAGTGCGAGATGCCGTAGCTGTGAAAGCGGTAGGGGTGGTTGGCAACGCGAAGCTCGTTGCGGAACAAGAAGATGTCGTAGGAGACGCGCATCGCGGGGCTCAGCGCCGCGCGGTCGATACCGGTCTTCATGAAGGTAAGGTCGGCTTCGGTGTTCTTGTACTGGTAGACCGTGAATTCGTCGGAGTAGTCGTTCCATTCGCCGTATCGCTTTTTCATGCCGAGCGAGGTCATGAACTCCGGCGATTCTTCGAGTTCACGCGTGAAGCTCTTCGAGAAGAAGGCAAGGAGCTTTGCGTCCTCGGTCGTCGCGGATGCGGCGGGGTCCACATCAGCCTGGACGATGTCGTCGACACAACCGCTCAACGCGAGCGCGGCCGTCGCCGTTGTGATTTTCAGGAAGGCGCGGCGGGAGGTGTGGTTCAGCATGGGTCCCCTCAAAGGTCGATGGCGGGCGCACACTAGAGAAACAGAATTGGGCATGCCAGGGTGACATCGAACAAGACTGCGCGACACTTCATGACACGCCCCGCAAGATTTGCCTTTCTGGACCATCCCGGCCTGTTGGCGTTCGCCCATCGCGGTGGCGCGTTGGAGGCGCCCGAGAATACGATGAAGGCCTTCGCGTATGCGGTTGGGCTCGGCTACCGCTATTTGGAGACGGATGCTTACGCGACGCGGGACGGCGTTTTGATCTCGTTCCACGACGACAAGCTCGACCGGGTCAGTGACGCCAAGGGCAAGATCGAAGAACTCACGTGGGGTGAGGTTTCGCGCGCACGAATCGGCGGTGGTGAGCCCGTGCCGCTGATGGAAGAGTTGTTCGAGCGGTTTCCCGGCACCCGCATCAATATCGATCCGAAGCACGATGCGGCTGTCGCGCCGCTGATCGCCTTGATCAAGCGGATGGGGGCGGAAGATCGCGTTTGCATCGGCTCCTTCTCGGGCAAGAGGATCCGTCAAGTGCAGGATGCGTTTCAGGGTCGTGTTTGCACGTCGCTTGGGCCCGGCGGCGTGCTGAAACTGAAGTCGGCCTCAGCCGGGATCCCATTGCGGCGATGGGCTGAAGGCTGTGCGCAGGTGCCCGTCAAAGACAAAGGCATCACGATCGTGACGCGGCGGTTTGTGCGGGCGGCCGAGCAACGCGGTCTTCAGGTGCATGTGTGGACGATCGACGACGAGGCGGAGATGCGCCGCCTCATCGACCTTGGGGTCCACGGTTTGATGACCGACAGGCCCGCGTTGTTGAAGCGGGTGCTGATCGACAAAGGGCTTTGGGCGGCCTGACCTAAGCCCTGCGTTTTAGCCCGTTGTTTTCCAAACGCCAGAGCAGGGCATCCATTCGGTCCTGGCCGAAAAACGGTTCGCCGTTGAAAGCGAATGTGGGCACGCCCCAGTGGCCCGCTTTGCGATGTGCCGCTTCGTTTTCCTTGATGATCCCTTCGTAGCGGTCGACATCGCGTTCGATCGCGGCATCAAGCTCGGTGAGGTCGAGGCCCGCCCGCGCCGCTGCACCGCGCAGATGATTCCCTTCGTGCCAGTTCTCCGTGCGCCCGCCGTAAAGCGTCGACGAAACTTCGTAGATGAAAGGTAACCCACGGCCGCGTTCAGCCGCGGCTGCGCCGAGCCGCGTGAGGCGATGAATGTACGGTTGCTGCTTCGAAACTTCACCCGTCGCCATGTCCATCAGAATCGGATCGGGACGCGGCCAAGCGAACGGCGTCGAATAGCGTTCGGCTTCGCGCATCACGTCGCGCACGAGATAAGGTAGCCACATGGGGTTCGCATTTTTGAACCAACCGTCGAGTCGGACGGCGATCGGATAGACCGGACGCACCAAAAATTTCAGATCCCAATCTTTTTCCAGTGCAACCATTCTGGGCGTCGCCAGGTACGAATAAGGCGAGCGAAAAGACCAGAACACTTCGACCTGCAGTGTCATCGTTTCCTCCGCGATTCCCCGTCACGGGGAATCGTTCTGCGCATGCAAAGGCATTTCCTAGTTAAGCCCAAAATCCTACGACCATAAATTGCACAGGCGCGCAACCGGGGTACCGAGTGGGGTGTTGAAGTGCTATTTGCACGTGCGCTCGTATGAGTTGATTCAGTTCGAGTGAACTGTGCGAAACTTCGCCTAACACTTGGATTTTATCACGCTTTTCGCGTTCCGCGATATTGACACTCGTTCGACGTCCAGCGCTGAATGCGCACACGCGGTCGATCGTCCCCCCGATCAGATCGCTGCCAGCGAAAACTACCTGGGTTTGTATCGCGGGCATCAGTTGAGGCGACACATGCATACGAAACGCGCGTCAGAGCAGCAGCGTTCAATATCCGCGGTGAGCCGCATTTCGAAGATCGCGCGGCGTTCGTTGATCGCAGCGATGACGGTTTGTTCGATCTCCATCCTCGCGCCGGTCAATGCGGACGTCGCAGAGTGCGAGCGTTCGTATCAATACGGACGCAAGGACGAAGCGATTCGTTTGTGCCGCCGCGCGGCATGGCAGAACAACGACTTCTTCGCGCAGGTGAAACTCGGGGACATATATTCGGCGAAGCGCCAGGACGACAAAGGCTACTACGATCCGGTCGAAGCGTTCGTCTGGTATTTCATGGCCGGACGCAACTCGGCGATCTTCGATCACGTGCATCTCGATCCGGCGGCCGATGCCGTGGTGAGCAAGCTTGTCGCGGCGGAGTCGTCGGCGCGGGAGATCTATCGCGATCTGCTGCAGGACGAGCGCCTGGATGTGCGCAATCGAATCACTTACATCCAATCGTGCCGCGGCGGCGAAGGGTTCGTGACGCTGGGCCAATTGCACGATCCGTTCATCGCGCAACGTCACCAAGGTTCGAGCGGCGCGCCGTTGGTCGGCGCGACGGACCAGCCTTACTGGCGCCGTCCGGTAGGCCGGGGAACCGGTATGTTGCCCACACGCGTGACGCCGGCGCCGTCGCCTTATCCGACGACGACGACGGGACCAACCGGCGCCTATCCGGGATCGACAACGTCTGCATCGCGCTTCGGGTCCGACTTCTGGGGCAACAAGCTTTGCAGCAGCAGCGACTGGTGGGGCTGGTTGACGCCTGGGAGTTCGTGCTCGCGCTATACGACCGACAGTTCCGGCAACGTCTTTCCGTCGAGCGCCATCGAGGCGATGGTTTTCTATCAGCTCGCCGATCGGGCCGGACATCCGATCGCCAAAACCTATATCGAGTCGTTGAAGAACTGGCCGGGCGACTACAGTGCCGGCAGCGATCAGAAGCCGCAAAACTCCGAGGTGCTCGCGAAGGCGAAGGCGTTGCGCTGGCTCTCGCCGTTCGAGTTCTACGCCGCCGAGACCCGCTATCGCGGCGAGACCCCGTCGGGCCTCGTGCATAGCGACGAGTGCGTGATCAATTCGCGCCGCGCACAGGCGCTGGCCTTGGGCGAGAAACTGATCCCGCACCAGATGCGGCGCGATATGCTGCAGTTCTTGGGCTTCTATCGCGGCGAAGACTCGTCGCGGGCGATCGCGAAGTATCAAGATTTCCTGGGCGATCCGCAGACCGGCAAACTGACGCCAGTGCAGTTGACGCGTCTCATCCAGATCGGCGCGGTGCGTGGTTCGGCGCGGGCGCAACGGTGCTTGGGTGTCATGTACGTCAAGGGCATTGGCGTCGTGACTGACTTCGTGCGCGCCGAGAAGTGGTTGTTGGCGGCGGCGGAACAGGGCGACGGCGAGGCGATGTACGCGCTTTCCGAGCTCTATACGCAGGGCGCCGACGGTATTGATAAGTCGGAAGATCGCGCAGTCCGCTACCGGCAAGGCTCGGCGGCAGCGGGGTTCACGCCGGTGAAGGCAGAATTCTTGCGCCTTCTCGAAACGGCCCCGGCGAAGAGCGACGAGTGCAAGACACGCCGTTGCCAGCGCGCCCGCGAGCGCGCGCAGGAAGCCGAGGAAACACAATGATGGCGCGCGCCGCCAAGGTGTTGGGGACAAGGTGACGAATATGCGGCACAGTTTCGGAACAAAAGTTGCAGCCTGCCTTTCGACCGTCGCGCTCGCGGCGGCGGCGGGCCTCTTCTGGATGGGGTCGAGCGAAACGGCATCGGCCTATAGCGGCGCACAGGCGGAAGCGCAGTCGGATCCTTACGCGTTTCCGAACATCGAACTCTGCTGCAAGAAGAAGAAAACCTATCGGCGCCGCGGTCACGGCAATGGCAATGGCAATAGTGGCGGTCCTTGGTATCCGGGCCCCGACGGTCCCGATGGTCCAGACGGTAGGCCGCCGAACGGACGTTGGGTTCGCGTGAGCTGCGGCGCGCCGGCGCCCTATTCCTATTCATCGCTTGCGGAAGCGCTCGAACGCGTCGGTGAAGGCGGGCACATTCGTGTGCGCGCGGGCGCTGCGTGCGACATCTCCGGTCTCGTGATCGAACAAAGCGTCGTTATCGAATCGGATGAGGACGGGTACGGCGGCGGGCGGGCCGAACTTAGGGCCCGCGATTGCGCGACCGTGGCGCCGCCCTACGGTAGCTCGCTGGTTTCGTTCCGCGGCATCGACATCGACGGCTGCGTTATCGTTCAGAACGGCCGTCTGGACTTCAACGAAGTGAATTTGGCGTCGCGCGGAACCGGCGACGCAGTGCGGCTCAACGGCGGCTCGTTCTCGTCAACCGATTCGACGATCCGTGCGCGCGGTACGGCGCTGAACGCCGTGCGCGGGCTCACCGTTTCGCTCACCGGCGGCGGTTTTGCGAGCGGTGCGAAGGCCGAGTCGGTCATCCAGCTCTCGGTCGACGGTGCGAACATCCAGAACACGCTCATCAAGGGTGGCGTGGTGGGCGTGCGCGTCGGGATGACGGGGCGCTACCCGGTCGTGTTCAATCGCGTGCAGGTGCTGCGCGGCGACGCGACCGAGATCTTTCAAATCGGCCCCGGCCAAGCGGGCATCCTGGTCGGCGGCCCGCCCCCGGGCGACGATCTTCCCACTCTGCCCAGCCTGCCTGGCACTTCGTTCACGATTGAAGGCGGTGTGATCGCCGGCTTCGCGGACGGGTTGGTTTTCGCGCCCGGGACACGGGGTGCGGCAAAGGGCGTCAGCATCTCGCATCCGGGCCGCGGGATCGTGGTCGGTCCGGGCGCTTCCGTCGATTTGCGGGATAACCGGATTACGCGCGTCAAGCGGACAGGCATCGACCTAGCGCGGGGCGCGGTGGGCTCGGCGACGTTAAATGATATACAATGCGACAACGGAAGCTGCGTTTGTTACGGCGGCGAGTGCACCTCGCGATCGGACCGTGACTTCGGTCTCTTCCGGATGAGCGGCACGCGGTGCGACGACTAAGGGGCACCGCACGGACGATGAGCACATATGGCGCAGAACGAACACAAGCTGTTCACGACGCCGGTTTCGGTGAACGACGGCTTCAAGCGGGCGGACGGCAAGACATGGGCGATACTCGGGATCGTGGCGCTCGCCGCGATCGCCGCAGTGGTCCTGCTCAATCTGTTCGTCGAGAAGCCCAAGATTCGCTGGCCGAGTTCGCCTGCTACGCCGCAAGCCGCACCGGCGGAGCCCAGAACGTACGACGTTGCGCCGCCGGCGCCGGCAAAGCCGAGCTAGCCGTGCTGTTGGGGGGGGCATGAACTTGGCACGAATGATCGAATATCTGCTGGTCATCTTGGTCGCGATTTTGGTCGCGGTCGCAGTGATCTATTTCTTGTTCCCGCGCACCAGCGAATGCACGAATTGCAGCGTGTCCCGGCCGCAGGTTCGCGCCGAATGCGACAAACAGTTCTTCGGCACCAGCGTGCGCGCGAAGCAACTCGACGCCGGCGCGGAAGACGAGTTCCTGGTCGCCTATGTCGATCAAGGAAACGTCGACCCGAACGCTGCGAACGGCGGCTATTCCGCGCCGGGCGGCTATCCGGGAGCAACCACGACGTCGACGGCACCTTCCGTGCGGGGTCCAGGCTACGTCATGGTGCGCGCGCAGCCTCAGTTCGGCTACGACTACTCGGGCGGGCAGACGTCGAGCTACGATGCATCGAACACACGGCCCGAGACGAGCTGGGACGAAGTGTCGGTGACCGTGGTTCGCTACGTCAGCCCGCTGCGCAACGATTCGGTGTGTTCGCAGTCGGCGGTGCGCTTCCGCGAAGGCCGGTTCGAAACGTATTGCGAGATTCCGAACCGGTTCTCGGATGTGGATGCCGGCCAGGCGAGCTACCGCGTCTTCGTTCGCAACGAGAGCAGCGTGCCGGTCGAATACTGCATCATCAGCAACTGCGATGCCTCGGCGCCCTATGGCCAAGGTTCGCTGTGCACAGGCGAGCAGGTTCAGGTGCAGTAGAGCATCAGCGAAAGTGCCTGGCTGCGAAGGCGCGCCCGGACCCCGACTTCAGGTATCTCTCGAATGCGATGGCGTGAGCCTTGTCAGCGAACGCCATGTACACTTCGAGTTTCCACGGCTTGTACTTCGCAGTGTGGACGGAACGACCTTCGTTGTGGTCGCGTAGACGCGACTTGAGGTCGGTCGTCCATCCCGCGTACCACTCGTCGGGAAATGCGATACTTCTGAGGATGTAAACGTAGGTCACGTGCAGTCCACCTTCGCCAAGGCTACGGCGGACAGCCTTCGCAATTTCCAGCTTGGCTGGCGTGCCAGCCGTAGCCGCAGGCGAAGGCTGGCGCACCCAGCACGATTCGAACGTGCGACCTCTGCCTTCGGAGGGCAGCGCTCTATCCGCTGAGCTATGGGTGCTTATCGGGCGGGGAAACTAGCGAAAGTCGGAGGATTGCGCAAATCACCAAGCTTTGGCGGGCGTGGCGCTGGACGGTGACTTGCGCTATCTCAGGCGCCTCACAACGCCCAAGCACATTGAGAGCCATGTCCACGCCCGCTCCCGAAGTTATCGTCGTCGACAAACGCCGCGTCGCCTGTGACGGCGATGAGGGCGCGCTGGGGCACCCACGCGTATTTCTAGAGATGGGGACAGACACTCACGTCGAGTGTCCGTACTGCGACCGCAAATTCGTGCTTTCGCGCGAAGCGGCCGAGGCCGATCACCATTGAACGCGAAACCAGCCGCAGCCGCCAAGGCGCCCTCGATCAAGAAGGGTGACCACCTCTATCTGATCGACGGGTCGGGCTACATTTTCCGGGCGTTCCATGCGCTGCCGCCGTTGACGCGCAAGAGCGACGGGCTGCCGATCGGCGCGGTCGCCGGCTTTTGCAACATGCTGTTCCGGCTGCTGCTCGACACGAAGGCCGGCGACAAGCCGACGCATTTTGCGGTCATCTTCGACAGCGCGCGGGCGAATTTCCGCAACGAGATTTATCCCGACTACAAGGCGCATCGGCCGCCGCCGCCGGACGATTTGATTCCGCAGTTCGGGCTTATCCGCGATGCGACGCGCGCGTTCGGCGTGCCCGCGATCGAGAAGGAAGGGTTCGAGGCCGACGACTTGATCGGCACGTATGCGACGCAAGCCGCGAAGGCCGGGGCGATCGTGACGATCGTGTCGTCGGACAAGGACCTGATGCAGCTCGTCGTCGACGGGAAGATCGAGCTTCTGGACACCATGAAGACGCCGAACAAGTCGATCCGTTCGGCGGAGGTGATGGAAAAGTTCGGCGTGCCGCCGTCGAAGGTCGTGGAAGTGCAGGCTCTGGCCGGCGATTCCACCGACAACGTGCCGGGCGTGCCCGGGATCGGCGTCAAAACCGCAGCCGAGTTGATCAACACCTACGGCGACCTGGAGACGCTGTTGAAGCGTGCGGGCGAGATCAAACAGCCGAAGCGGCGCGAGACGCTGATCGAGAACGCGGAGAAGGCACGCATTTCGAAGAGGCTCGTATCGCTCGATTGCAACGCGCCGGTACCGGTGCCGGTGAGCGAGCTTGGCATTGTCGAGCCCGACGTGAAGGAACTCGTCGGCTTTCTCAAGGGGATGGAATTCGCGGCGCTTCTCAAACGTGTCGCGAAAGAATGGGACCTCGCCGACGTCGAGGGGATTCCCGCATCGTCGCTTGGCGAAGTTGCGCCGAAGGCGGCGGCAAGCGAGGCGAAGGGCGTCGAGAAGGCGGCTGTGCCTGGTGCGCTCGACCGGACGCCGTTGATGAAGCCGTTCGAGCGTTCGGCGTATGAATGCGTGACGACCGCGGAAGCGCTGGAGCGGTGGATCGCTCGCGTGAACGACGCGGGCATCGTCGCGATCGGTACGGCCACGACCGCGGGGCTTGAGACCGAGGCGGAGTTGGCTGGTGTTGCACTTGCCGTTGCGCCGGGTCAGGCATGTTACGTGCCAGTTGCGCACGGTTCGGGCGGCGGGCTCGACTTCGGCGATGCGAAACAGGGTCAGCTGACGCGCGATTTTGTTGTGAAGAAATTGAAGCCGCTGCTCGCGGACGACGGCGTGCTCAAGATCGGCCACAACATCAAACGGGACTGCCACGCGTTTGCACGCCATGGCGCGACGCTCGCCGCGACCGACGACGTGATGCTGTTGTCGTATGTCGTCGAAGAAGGCGTTCGCTCGCACGATTTGGTGGAGCTGGCCGACGCGCATTTGAAGCACAAGCTTGCGTCGCTGAGCGACGTGTTGGGTAAGGGCAAGGCGCAGGTTTCGTTCGACAAGGTGCCGCTTGCCGATGCGACACCTTACGCGGCGGAATGCGCGGACGTGAAGCTCAGGCTTTGGAGCGTTCTGAAAGCGCAGCTGGCGGCCGACCGTCTCACCTCGGTCTACGAGACGTTAGAGCGGCCGCTCGTTTCCGTGCTGACCGACATGGAAGAGGCTGGGATTCTCGTCGACCGCAACGTGCTGACGCGGTTGTCGCAACGCTTCGCGCAGAAGATGGCGCAGCTTGAAGAGAGCATCTACAAGCTCGCCGGCGAGAAATTCAATTTGGGTTCGCCGAAACAGCTCGGCGAAATCC
>JBKJZU010000156.1:0-8959 GCA_046715015.1 Micropepsaceae bacterium | reverse complement strand
GTAATAGCCATGCGATCCCATATGTTTGTGCTCGCGCCGCTGTGGCCCTTGTTCATGCTGTGCGTGCTTGCCGGTGCTCTTTGGGCAGCGTCTCTCTGACCTAGAATTGGGAAAACATTCCGAAGCTTGAGATGCGGCGCCGAAAGGCGCCGTTTCTGCTTTTGGAGAACCGCAACCCTCGCCACACAACTGGCAGAGGCACGTTCATTGGTGCGTGCAAATTCAACCGTCACTCTCGCGCAACGCGCACCCTGCTGCGTTACACACGTCACACCGCTGTCATGGATGTGTCACGGATGGGCGGCATGAAGATCGGGCATTAACAAGGGGTGTGTTCCAAATGCGGAAATCAATTTGGCTGGGGTCGGCAGCCCTCGCTGCGGTGATGCTGGTTGCATCGCCCGCGAACGCCGGTGGATCGACGAAAGACGATCGGCGCGATCAAGAAATTCAGGAGCTGAAGGCGCGCTTGGAGCGCCTTGAGCGGGAATCCGAAGACGAGAAAATTCAAACCAGTTCGCGTCTCAAGAAAGTCGAAGATACGCAGGACGCGGTGCAGTGGACGGTCAACGACCTACGTCCGACGGTGCGTACCGGCGACGGGCGGTTCGAGATGTCGTTCCGCGGCCGCTTCATGTTCGACGTGGCGGCGTTCGAGCAAGACCCCAGCGACTTCGGCTTGGGCTATGGCGCCGCGAACAATTGCGACGCGACGAACGTGCTCTGCGACCAGGGCTCGGGCGCCGTGTTCCGCCGCGTGCGCTTCGGCGTGGAAGGTAAGTTCTTCCGCGACTTTATCTACGAGATGCGCTTCGACTTCGGCGGCTCGGGCGCGGAAGCCGCCGGCACCGTCAACATCATGCGCGTGGGTTACACGGGCATCCCCAACACGCGCATCCACCTCGGCGCCATTCAGCCGATCATCAGCCTATACGACGCGACGTCGTCGTCAGATCTGACGACCATGGAACGCGCGGGCATCATCACAACGCTGGTCGGCAACTTCGGCGGCGACAACTCACGGCGCGGTGTTGAGGTCACGTGGCAGAAGGAAAACGCGCTGTATCAGGGTGACAATTTCGTGTTGTCTGCCGCTTACACGGGCGAGCGTATCGGTGGCACGCACAGTGGCCTGCCCGCTGTCGGCAACGACGAGGACACGCACCTGTTGGGCCGCGCGGCCTGGCGTCTGTGGAGTGACGGCGTCAGCAACGTCCAAATCGGCGCCAGCGGGTCCATGATCCTGAATAAAGACGACAAGGTGATGCGCCTCAATGAACGTCCGGAAATTCGCATCACGGGCGACCGCTTCGTCGACACCGGCAACATCACCGTGGAGAAAGACGGCAATTACGCCTACGGATTCGAGTTCGGGGCAAACTTCCAGAACCTTTATCTGGCAGCCGAATGGTATGAGATGAACCTCGACCGCGTGGGCGCCGCACTGGATCCGAGCTTTTCGGGTTGGTACATCGAAGGCGAGTGGATCATCACGGGCGAGAACAAACGCTACGCGGCAGGTGCTACGAACAACAACGTCGCCGTGTTCCGCGGTCCGTCGGTCACGTCGCCGTGGTCGATGGGCGGTGCGCTCGGCGCGTGGTCGATCCATGCACGTCATAGCGTGCTCGACCTGAACGCGTTCGAGCTCGATGCGGTTGCCGCCAACCGCGTGCGCGGTGGCGAGCAGACGATCACCAACGTCGGCTTGACTTGGTACCTGAACTCCAACTTCAAGGTCATGGGCGAGTATGCGATGGTCGACATCGACCGTCTCAGCGGCGCCGGCGCCGACTTGGACGCCGACTTCGACATCATCCAAAGCCGCTTCATGTTCACGTTCTAAGGCTCTCTACTTGCCTTAGAAGCACCCAGGGGCCTCGCGGCATTCGTCGCGGGGCCTTTTCTTTTGACCGACTTGCGCGGCTTCGCGAAAGCTGACATTTCGGAGGCATGAGCCAGTCTGCGTCAGAGCCCAAGCTTCAGATTCGCGTCGTTCCGGTGACGCCGTTGCAGCAGAATTGCTCGATGATCTGGGACACGGCGACGAAGCACGCCGGGTTCGTCGATCCGGGCGGCGACATCGACAAGCTGCTTGGGGCGCTCACCCATTTCGGACTGACGTTGAAGCGGATTTGGCTGACGCATGGGCATTTGGATCATGCAGGGGCTGCCGCGGAACTGCGCGAGCGTACGGGTGTCGCGGTCGAGGGGCCGCACCGGGACGATCAGTTCTGGCTCGACCAGATCGAGGAGAGTTCGCGCCGCTATGGCCTGACCGGCGGGCGCAACGTGACGCCGGACCGCTATCTTGAGGATGGCGACGAGCTTGAGCTTGAGGGGGTGAAGTTCGGCGTCCTGCATACGCCGGGGCACACGCCAGGCCACGTCGTGATCCACCATGCGGGTGGGCGGATCGCATTCGTGGGCGATGTGTTGTTCGCGGGGTCGATCGGACGCACGGACTTTCCGCGCGGCAATCACGAGCAGCTGATCCGTTCGATCACGGAGAAGCTTTGGCCGCTCGGCGACGACGTGATGTTTGTGCCGGGGCACGGGCCGACGTCAACGTTCGGGCGCGAACGCCAGACCAATCCGTTCGTCGCCGACAGACTTACCGGTTACGCCGGTGCGCAGCGGCAAGCGGCCGACGAAGGCGCGCAGCGGACGTCGAAGCGCTACACCTAGCCTTCAGAGACGCCACAACAGGTTCGCGAGCGCGAGGCGCGCGACGCGTTGCCATGGCGCGAGCGGCTTCGGCGCGAAAGGATCCGCCGTTAGGCGCGCGAGCGTCGCCGGGCTCAACACCGGCATCGCGCTGGGCGGGAAGCGGGAGGCGTTCGCGGCGGCGAGGGCCGCCTTCGTGCGCGCGGCAGCGCGGGCGGACAGGCGCTGCAGAGGCGGCGTCATGGCGGTCGTGGCGAAGATGTCTTCGGCGTTCAGGTTTTCGTCGGTGAGCCATGTGAGAGGCACGCGGCAGCGGCGCAGCTTGGCGAAGGATACGAGGTCGCGGATGTGGCCCGTGTAGGCGCAGGCGACGGCAGCGTGGCGGGCGGCTTTGTCGATGCGGTCGCTCAGGCCCAAGACCCGCGCGGCAAGGCGCATGATACTTCCGGTGGCGGCGTCGGCATGCGCCTCGAGTGCCGCTTCATCGGCAAACGGGGCTTCGTCCAAGTCGTGGGCTCTGGCGTCAGCGGCGGCGTCGATCAGCGTGCGCGGCAACGCATGAGCGAGGATCGTTTCGGCGAGCGCTCGGCTTGTCGGCGATGCGGGCGTGCCGCCGGAGTAGATCGCGCCAACTTGCTCACGCCACCACGCGAGGCGGACGTGACCTGCCATCGGTTCGCGGACCGCTTCGCCGATGTGGGCGACTTCTCTATCGAACGCGTAGAGGGCCATCAGGTGACGGCGGGCTCGCGCGGGGGCGAAGAACGTCGCCACGTGGCGGTCGGGGTCGTGGGCCGCCACGGTTTCTTCGATGTCACGCCACTCGTCTTCTGTCATGGCTTAACCCCAACGACAAAGGGCTGCGCGGTGGTCGCACAGCCCTTCATCAATCGATGTTCGATCCCCTACCCCAGGTTCGCGTTGATGCCGCCACCGACCATGCAGAACAGCATGGGGATCGAGAGCATGAAGTTCGTGCGCGAGAACAGCATCGCGGTGCGGCCGTGGGCGGCGCGCTGATCCTTGCTCAAGTCCGGGAACTTGTTGTCGATGTTCAGCGCGCGCTGCTGGTTCGGCCAGATGACGAACCAAACGTTGAACCACATGATCGTGCCCAGCCACATGCCGATGCCGATCAGTGTGGTGCCCGCCGAGACGAAGCCTTGCGTCGCGCCCAGCGTGATCGCGTCCAGGAAATAGTGGTTGATGAGGGCGAGCAAGATGCCGAGCACGAACGTGCCCATCGCCGACCAGCGGAAGTACCAAAGCGCTTCGGGTGCGATGAATTTCGAGACCGCCGGTTTTTGATCGTCCGGGATCTTCGGCATCATCGGGATCTGCACGAAGTTGAAGTAGTAGAGCAGCCCGATCCAGAGCACGCCGAAGATCACGTGCAGCCAGCGCAGAACAAAGCCCCAGAACTGTTCGCCCCGCAGCATCTCGGTGACGGGGTATCCGCTGATAGCCAAGAAGATAATGAAGATGATCAGCGCGAGCACGAAGCCCGCAATAATCGTGTTCCTGACGTTGGTTAGAATTGCGGCCATGACCTGCTCTCCCTCAAGGCGACGACTCGATGACGATGACATCGACACTACACGCGCACAGTCCCGCAATCGACCCTCCCGACCGCGGAAATCCCGATAGAAATGAGGGACTTTGGCGCCTCAGATCGGCAATTCGTGGCGCCGTTTTGCTCTCAGCCAAGCGATGACTTGCAAGCGCGTGACGAAAATCGCGGTGAAAAACGACGTTGCGACACCGACCACGAAGACCACCGCAAAGCCCCGCACCGGTCCGGTGCCGACCATCAACAGAATGAGGCCGGCCAGAACGTGCGTGACGTTGGCGTCGGTGACGGTCGCCATCGCGCGCTCGAACCCGGCGTCGACAGCGGCCATCAGCGTCTTGCCGTTGCGTTGTTCCTCCCGGATGCGTTCGTAAATCAGGACGTTCGCGTCGACCGCCATGCCCATGGTGAGCACGAAAGCCGCGATCCCCGGCAGGGTCAACGTCGCGCCCATGGTCGTCATGAAACCGAGTAGCATCACGATGTTCGCGAGCAGCGCCACGTCCGCGAACACGCCGAACAGGCGGTACTGCAGGATCATGAAGGCTACGACCAGCAGCAGACCACCGAGCGCCGCGTATTGGCCTCTCTCGATCGAGTCTTGACCGAGTTCGGCGCCGACGGTGCGCTGGTCTTCGGCTTTCAGCGGCACGAAGAGCGCGCCGGAGTTCAAGAGGACCGCGGTTTCGTTCGCTTCTTCGATCGAGAAGTCGCCCTCGATGATTCCCTGGCCGCCGAGAATCGGCGAGCGGATGACGGGCGCGGTGATGACCTTGCTGTCGAGGACCGCGGCAAAGCGCTTGCCGACGTTGTTCTTCGTCACGTCGGCAAAACGGCGCGAGCCTTGCGCGTTGAACTTGAAGGAGATGATCGGCAACTGCGACTGCGCGTCGATCGTGCCTTGCGCCTTCTCCAACATGTCGCCCGAGATGATCGCACGCTCTTTGATGACGAGCGGATAGTCTTGGGCGCCGGGCCCTTTGCCGCGCCTTTCCGTCATCAACTTCGAGCCCGGCGGGATGCGCTTGGCCTCGATATCGGCCATCGAGACGCTCTCGTCGACCATGTGGAACGTCAGCTTCGCGGCCGTGCTGCCGCGGCGAATAATTTCCTGCGGATTTTGTTCGCCCGGTACCTGCACGATGATCCGGTTGGCGCCTTGCGGCTGGATCGTGACTTCCTTCGTGCCATCGGGGTCGATGCGTTTGCGAAGGATCTCGACCGACTGCGCCATCGCGTTCGTCCGAATCTGCTCACGCCCGGAATTCGTCATCGTCATGGTCGCAAGACCGGTCTCGTCGATCCGGACGTCGAAATCGTTCGAGGTGATGCCAACGACGGAGGTTCCGGTCGGCGAGGCCAACCCGCGCAGGAACGTACGCGCGGCCTCGATCTTCGCGGGATCCGCGACGCGGACGCTCAAGCCAGTCTGATTCACGCTCAGGCTGTTGTAGAGAATTTTCGCCTTGCGAAAGCCGCCGCGGATATCGTCAAGCAACCCCTGCAGCTTGTCCTTCACGGCGACGTCGATCTGGGCCTCGAACAGGACGTAGGACCCGCCTTGCAAGTCGAGACCCAAGGTCACCGGGCGATGCGGTATGAAGGGCGCGTTGCGCTGAATCGCGTCGCGCCATGTCTGGGGGATGAAGTTCGGCAACGCCGTCAAGAAGCCAAGCAAAACCACGCCCAAGACGGCGAAGATCTTCCAGGTCTGAAACTGAAGCATCGGAGCGGTCTTTCGGAATTACTTCGTGTCGTTCGCGGCTTTGCCGTCCGACGGCTCGGTCTTCGAGCGGATGTCGGCGATCGTCGACTTCACGACCTTGATGCGCACTTCCTCGGCGATCTCGACCAAGACCTCGTCGTTTTCCATCACCTTGATGACCTTGCCGATAATGCCGCCCGAGGTGACGACGACATCGCCACGCTTGACGCCGGCGATCAGGGCCTGGTGGGCCTTCATCCGCTGCTGCTGCGGGCGGATGATCAGGAAATACATGATCCCGATGATCGCGACGAAGGGGATCAACTGAATCAAGAACGAGGGGCCGACGGCAGAGGTCGCGTCTTGTGCATGAGCAGGCGAAATGAACAT
Organism: Micropepsaceae bacterium; assembly: GCA_046715015.1. GTDB lineage: Bacteria > Pseudomonadota > Alphaproteobacteria > Micropepsales > Micropepsaceae > SZUA-430. The sequence goes on along the minus strand of JBKJZU010000156.1, from coordinate 2,627 downwards.
CGGTCGGGCGTCGCTTCGTTAACGAATTCGAGGGGATGGCTGGATTTGCGGGCGGACTATAGCCAGCGACAAACCCAATGCAACCAAGGCCCGAGGCGGCTCTAGCGGGCTCAAGCGCCATCGCGTAGTCAAAGGCCATGACGAACGAGCAACAAACGCTGTTGGAACGCATCGCGCGCGCCTTGGAGCGGCTTTCCCCACCCTCGCCCGCGGCGCCCCAGTGGGCGGCCACGGAAGGGTTCGTATGGGACGCCCAGACCCGCGCGCTTATGCCACTGGCGAGGATTGCGCGACTGCCGCTTCCGCTGCTGAAAGGAATCGCCCGGCAGCGCGATCAACTCCTCGCGAACACACGCCGCTTCGCGCAAGGGCTGCCGGCGAACAACGCGCTGCTGTGGGGCGTGCGGGGGACGGGTAAGAGCGCGCTGGTGAAAGCGGTGCATGCGGCGGTCGCCGTGGAGACCGGGGCCCCCCTCAAGCTTGTTGAGATTCATCGCGAGGATATCGGGTCGCTGGGTGCCCTGCTCTCTTTGTTGGCGACGGCGCCGGTGAAGGCCATCCTGTTTTGCGACGACCTGTCGTTCGACGCGAACGACGCGGCGTATCGCCCGCTCAAGACCGTGCTCGAAGGCGGGTTGAGCGGACGGCCCGCGAACGTGGTCTTCTACGCGACGTCGAACCGGCGCCATCTGATGGCGCGCGAGATGATCGAGAACGAACGCTCGACCGCCATCCATGCGGACGAAGCCGTGGAGGAGAAAATCTCGCTCTCAGACCGGTTCGGGCTCTGGCTGGGCTTCCACAACGTGAGCCAGCAGGACTACCTCGCGATCGTTACCGGGTACGCGCAGCATTTCGGGTTGAAGGTCGGCGCGGACGACTTACAGCGCCGGGCGCTCGAGTGGGCCATGGCGCGCGGGGGCCGCTCCGGCCGGGTCGCCTGGCAGTTCACCGAGGATTTGGCCGGCGAACTCGGCCAGCAGTTAGCGCCCTAGCCGCCGGGCAGCATGGGCCGGATCGCTTCGGCTGCGCCTGAGAGAGCTTCGACGCTGCCGTTCCACACGCCGAGCACGCGATCTTGAACATCACGCGCGAGCACGGGGTCGTTGATTAGCACAACGGCGGCGACGCCCGCCGCGAGCGCCGCACCAATCACCAAAGTATTGCGGATCGCGGGCGGCAACCTGCGCACCCACAAAATCAGCATCTGCAGGCCAAAGAGCAGTGCCGCGCCCAGGTAGACTTGGACGCGAGGCATATGGATGCCCACGCCTTCGACCAGCAAGTGAACGCCGATGAGAACAAGCAGATTGAGTGCCGCGACTTTCACGATCTGATGACGCTCGATAAATTCCGAAATCGGATTGACGAGCACGACCATCACGAGCGTCGCGGTTAGGACCGCCGCAACCATGATCTCCACCTGGTTGGCCATGCCGATCGCGGCAATGACGCTGTCCAGCGAGAAGATGATGTCGAAGAACGCAATCTGGGCAATCACCCAAGCGAACGAAGTTGCTACCGCCCTGACGCGCGGATCGGTTGTGCCGTCGTGGCCGAAGAGGAGTTGGGAAAGTTCGCTCAGCGACTTCCAGATCAGGAAGGCGCCACCGATGGTGAAGATCAATTGACGCGGCGTTACCGTGAGCGGATCGCCGCCAGGCCACGGAATAGTGAGCGGTGTCTCAAGGTGCGAGAGCCAGAACAGCGACAGCAACAAGACCAGGCGCGTCGCCACTGCCGCGAAGAGGCCGATACGGCGGGCGAGCGGACGCTGGTGCTCGGGAAGTTTGCTCGCCAAGATCGCGATCAGGACAAGGTTGTCGCCGGCGAGAACGATTTCGAGAAACGTGAGGGTCAGGTACGTCGCCAAATTTTCCGGCGTCAGCAGCAACTCTAGTCCCGACATTTCCCACCAACCTCACGCAATGGACGAACTTGGGTCCATGAAGGCACAGACACCGCGGTTCGCCAAGACCCGGCAGCGTCAGGGTTCGCGCTTCGAGGGACTTTCCCGGGCGATGATCGCAGTGGTTTGTGCCGTTCGCGCCGCCGTCTCCCCTCGCGGATGAACGCACAGGTAAGCGCATCCCCGCGGGCGCGAACAGCATGGGCAGCGCGCGCGGTGTGGGCCATCGTGCGGACCCTCATGCGTATTCTGGGAGCACCACGTGAAACTGACACTCTCTGCGGTTCTGGCCGCCGTTTCGCTTTCGATCGTGCCGGCATCTCATGCCGCCGACCTGAAGAAGTTCGACGATGCGGCGATCGATGCTTTGCTTGCCGGCGTCGGCGCGACGGACATCACAAAGGAAACCTCCGAGCAGGGTCCCTATCGGATTTTCGTTGCGGGCGGACTGAAGTATGTCGTGGCGCCGCGCGTGTGCAAGCCGGACACCGGATGTCTGGGTCTGCTCATCCAATGCAGCTTCACCGGCGAAACGTTTACGACGAACTCGGCCAACACGTTCAACCTTGGCCATGCGTTCGGCAATGCCGCGGTGTCGCCCGACCGCAAGACGTTCTATCTCGGCCGTTACCTGATCGCCGACGGCGGGACCACGACCGCCAACACGATTGCAAACTTCGCCGCCTTCTCGACGCTGCCCGCGCAGTTGATGGAGCAG
>JBKJZU010000155.1:0-5189 GCA_046715015.1 Micropepsaceae bacterium | reverse complement strand
CCAAACGCCACGGCCGCGATCGCGGCAACGGCGGCTGCGAAGACCGGCCACGTGGGCCACGGGACGATTGTCTTCGTCGGAGAGCCTTGCTTGGCGCGCAGGAGTTGCGGCAGCAAGACGATCACGGCGACGTAGTGCATCGATTGAGCAACCACGGCCGCCGAGAACAGATTCAGATCCCACGAATCCGGCGGCAAGAACGACAACAAGGGTTTGTCACCGGCGCCAAACATCGACGTCCATTGTAGCTCGGCGATGCGGAACAGGGTGTTGGCGAGGTCGTGGAAGACCCCGGTCGCGACCAGGGCCGGGAGAACGAAGAAGGGGATGGAGAGCATCAGGAGCCAGCGGCGACGCTCTTCGCCCTCGGTGATCTCCGCGACGAACCCCAACGGGGTTAGGTTGTGCAGCCACGCCCAGACGAGGAACGTGGGGATTGGGGCGAAGACAGCGCCGAGGGCAAAAGCTGTGCCGATGGCGGCGCCGAGCACCTTGTTGTGGCGCATTAGCGCCGTTGCGGTGAGCGCCAAGGCCGCGCCAAGTCCAAGCTCGATCCAGAGGAACACGTCGCCCATGAGGAGATGCATGCCGTTGGCGATTCTGGCGGCGGCAACGAGTGCGATCAGGGCGCCGATGGCGGCGAGCGGGGCAGGGGAGATTCGCGCGCTGAACCGTTCGTCGACGTAGCGCAGCTCGTAAAGGACGTGTGGCAGACCGAAGGCGCTGATCATCAGCACGAAGGCCGCAATCGGGGCAACAGCGACGGCCGCGACGGAAACGAGCGACACCGCGATCCAGAGCGCGGCGAGTCGCGCGGTGGAGGCTTCAAATGCGAGCGGGGACACATTCATGTGGAAAACCATGGCGGCTGTGATGCCGGTGCGTCAACGGCGGAAGGGCATCCGAGTACACGCTGCAATTGAGAAACTGAGGCGGCGTTGCCGATTTCATACGGAACGTCTCCGATAGTTAGCGCGAATTCGGCAAGTGATACTGCTGAAAGGACGGTGTGACCGCGTTGATGGACGCTCAGGTCTAGCCAACATGGGGTTGTGATGCCGCTTGCGCGCGAAAGCGGTGACGACTCTCCACCATCCAAAACGATGTCTCGTTCATCCACAGCGACCACCTATTGCGATCCGGAACGGCTGATAGAGTCAGATGACTGAAGTGATTCTTTCGCGCCTAGAGACGGGATGCCCCCCTACCCAAGCGTTCCCGTCGAACCCATCGCCTAGGCGTCGAATGCGGCAGGTGTTCGCCCCCAACGGCACCTGCCGCTTTTTCTTTTTGTGGCTATGCCATCATCGCTTCGATCAGGTGCGGACCTGGTTCAGCGAGCGCACGCTTTAGCGCCTTAACAAAGCTTTCCGCATCGTCCGCGCGCACGGCAGTTGCGCCCAGCGCGCGACCCATCGCGGTGAAATCGATGACGGGATTGGCCAACGACAGCAGCGAGCGCGAGCGTTCGCTCTGCGCGGTCGCGCCCACGCGGTCGAGCTCCATATTCAAAATGCCGTAGGACTTGTTGTTGAACAGGATTGTTACGACGTGCAGGTTTTCGCGCGCCGCGGTCCACAAGCCTTGGATCGTGTACATGGCGCTGCCGTCGGCTTGCAGGTTGATCACCGGTCGCCCTGGGCAGGCGATCCCAGCACCGACCGCCATCGGAATGCCGTCGCCGATCGCGCCACCCGTGAGCGCAAGCCAATCGTGCGGCGCAGAACCCTGCGATGCGATCTGCGCCCAGGTGCCTGACGTTATCGCCTCGTCCGAGACGATGGCGCCCTCGGGCAACAGAGCCGCGAACGCATTGCCGAAGCTCTCGACGTTCAGTTTGCCGCTGGTCGGGACCTCTGGTGGTGCGCTGCCAGCAGGTGCTGGCGCGACTTTAGCCCCGACTTCTTCGGCCAAGGCGGTCAGTACGTCGAGGACGTCGTTGTCCGAGTCCCAAGGCTGGTAGGCTTTGCATTCCGGCGACAAGAACGTGGACGGCTTGTTCGGGTAGGCGAAGAACGCCACCGGCGCTTTTGTTCCGACCATCACGGCGTGGCGGAAGCCCTGCATCATCATCACCGCCATTTCGCCGAGGTACGGCACGCGGTCAGGGCGCGGCCGACCGCGACCGCGCGCCAGCCGGGGGACGAACGTGTCGGCGAAGAGGCGCGCTCCGGTTTTCTCGGCGATTGCTGCGGCGAGTGCCAAGGGGCGCTCAAGCCCCGCGTGGCCGCCGATCAACAGCACCGCTGGCTCGCCGGAGCGCAGCGCCGCAGCGGCGTCGCGCACCAACTTCATGTCGACGGCTTTTGCTTCGGCGCGCTTGGCCTTCGCAGGTGGTTTGGCCGTTGCCATTTCCGACCAAGCGATGTCCGCCGGTACGATAAGCGTCGACAGTCCGCCGTTGGGGCGCATGGCGATGTCGAAGGCTTGCCGGGTTTTCGCAAGCGCATCTTCGGCGGAGACCGGATCGCCGATCCAATCCGAGACGGGTTTTGCGATCGAGTGGATGTCGCTTTGCAGCGGCGCATCGTATTTGCGGTGATAGGTCGCGTGATCGCCGATGAGGTTGATCATGCGCGATTGCCCGCGTTTGGCGTTGTGCAGGTTTGCGAAACCGTTGCCGAGGCCCGGCCCCAAATGAAGCAAAGTGGCGGCGGGCTTGCCTGCCATCCGCGCATAGCCATCGGCGGCGCCTGTGCACACGCCTTCGAACAGGCCAAGGATCGGGCGCATCCCGCCGACGCGGTCGAAACTGGCCACCAGGTGCATCTCGGACGTGCCCGGATTGCCGAAGCAAACCTCGACGCCAAGCTCCACAAGTTCGCGCAAGACGGCTTCGCTGACGTTCATGGGGAGGCTCCTTGGATCGTTACCAGGCACGATATCCAACGGAGCCTGGAAGCGCCACCACCCGGCGGTGCTGCTTCGGGCTAGCCGATCAGACTTGCAAACGAGCCGATGACCGGTATGCCGCGATCATCGCCCACAAACGTCGTCGGTTTCGTGCGGTCGATGCGGTAGGCGACGACGCCTGCGGTATGGGCCGCATCGGTTTCAGCGGGCGCGTCGGAGAAGAAGGTCATTTCGAACGGCTCGATGCCGATGGCGATTGCGATCTTCGTGTAGGACGCGGGGTCGCCTTTTGGACCCGTCGTCGTGTCGAAATAGCCGCCGATCAAAGGGGAGAGGTCGCCCGCGACGCTGTACGCGATGTAGAGCTTTTGCGCCTCGACGGAGCCGGACGAGTAGATGAAAATCGGCACACCCTGCCGAGACCAGGCGCGCATTGCTTCGACGGCGTCGGGATAAAGGTGTGCTTTCAATTCTCCCGATGCGTAGCCCTCGCGCCAAATGATGCCCTGTAGCGCTTTCAGCGGCGTGATCTTCTTGTCCTCGTCCATCCAAGCGAGGAACTTCGCCGTCGCGTCCTGCGAGGTCGCGAGAGCGCTTCCCGTCGCTTCGCGTGCGCCCGCGACAGTCGCTTCGACCTCCGGATCCTTCCAACGCGCTTTCAGCGTGTCGGCTAGCCGCTGGCGCGCAAACGGGAAGAGGACATCGCGTACGAACACGATGTCCCCAATCGTGCCTTCGATATCGAGAAGGGCGGCCTTCACGCGTCGTGTTTCGGGATCGTGTCGGCGATCTTGTCGCCAGTGAACGTGGCGACCCAGCCTTCTGGCGTTGTAAACAGGCGGATCGCGGCGAAGAGAGGGCGCGGTCCCATATCGAACCAGTGGCGCGTATGGGCGGGCACAGAGAGCAGGTCTCCAGCTTCGCACACGACCTTCAAAACGTGTTCGTTGTTGCGCAGGTAGAACGCACCGGCGCCTTCGACGAAGAAGCGGACCTCGTCGTCATCGTGCGTGTGTTCGGAGAGGAATTTGCCGCGCATCGCCTCGCGGTCCGGGTGTTCGGGATGGATCCGCACCACGTCCACGGATTGATAGCCGCCCATCTTTTTCAGGCGATCGATGTCCTTGGCGTAGGCTTCGAGCACGGCATCTTGGCCGGCGCCGGGCGCAAGCGGCTTGGTTGCTTCCCAACGCTCGAAGCGTACGTCGAAGGGGATAAGCGCCTTGCGGATCTCGCGCTCGTCGCTTGTCGCGTCGCGCGGGGTCTTGCCTTTGGTCAGGTCGTAGACCGTCATGATCGTCATGCCGGAACTCCTTTCAGCTTCAACATCAAGGTGAAAAGATAGTCGAACGCGTCGAGATGGCGAAGGGCCTCTGGCACGTCCTTGCCCCAAGCATAGATGCCGTGCCCGGCAAGCAGGAAGCCCCAACCCAGGCCGTCGGCCTTTAGGCGGCTTTCCACGCGGGCGGCTAGCGCGTCCATGTCTTGCTCGTTCTCGAACACGGGTATGTCGAGGTGGGTCTCGTGGGTCTTGATGCCGGCGAAGGCTTTGAGGAGTTCCAGCCCCTCGATGCGGACGTGGCCGTTCTGGGCGAGCGCCATCGAGGCGAGCACGGCCGGTTGCGAGTGCACGTGCGTGACGGCGCCGATTGTCGGCGACATCCGGTACATCAGATAGTGCAGGGGCGCTTCGGCCGATTGGCGCGGGTGTATGCCGCCGGTGAAGGGAGCGCGGATGACGCCCTCGGCCGTGAGTTTGGTCTTGTCGCTGCCGGAGGCCGTGATCGCGCAGTCGTTGCCGTCGATGCGGACGGAGAAATTGCCGCTCGTTGCCGGGATCCAGCCCTTGGCGCCGGCATGATGGGCGAGCGCGATGACACCGGCGACCGCTTCGGCCGGCAGCTCCAATTCACGGGGATTGGCGTTCTTCATACGCGCTACCTTTCAAGGGGCGTAAATATGGGAACGCACGGGGGAATGTCATCCCCTTGGCCAAAAAGAAACGGGCGCCGCAGTTTGGCGCCCGCTAACCAGTCTCAAGGCGGTGGAGGCTAGCCGCCGCCGCGAATCTCGGTCCAGAACTTGACGATCTCGTCCTTGTTCTTGAGGCGCACTTGGAACGTACCGGATTCAAGGAACGATTTCACGTCGCGGACGAAGCCCATTTCTTTCAGCTGTTCGTCCGTGTAGTCGGCGAAGATGCTCATGTTCGCCGGACCGTTGTGCAGCGTTTCGAGCTGGTACTTCATCGCCGCGGGCGAGATTCCGCTGTCGATCAGCGCGTAAGCCTTTTCCAAGTTCTTCGCTTCGGCGTGCAAGACCATGCCGCAGACATA
>JBKJZU010000154.1:0-2513 GCA_046715015.1 Micropepsaceae bacterium | reverse complement strand
GCCGACCGGGTGGCTGGCCGAAGTCGACGTTTCCAGCTTCGATTTTTTCGGCGGAAACCAAGTCATGTTCAAGCCGGACTTTATCAAGGCCAATTGGACCGGCAACCTTTACGCCTTCCCGGTCAATGCGGACGGAACCATTCTTTTCGAAGCGGAGCAATGGAGCGGCGGCGCCGCCGTCCATGTGGGCGCGCAGAACTACGACACCGGCCGGGTCATCGTGACGATGAAGACGGACGGCACGAAGATACCGTTCCGCTTTGCCTCGCTCGCGAGCCAGCAGCAGGATGCTTTCGACGGCGACGCCACGAAGGCGACGAACATGATTAACTTCGTGCGCGGCGATCGCGCGAACGAAAAACCGCTTGGAGCCAACTATCGTAAGCGCGCGAGCGTGCTGGGCGACATGGTCCATTCGCGGCCGATCTTCGTTCCGCATACGACCGACCCGCGCGTCTACGTCGGCGCCAACGACGGGATGCTGCATGCGTTCGACGCCAATACGGGCGCCGAGGTCTTTGCGTACCTCCCGTCTTTTTTCATCTACCCCGTGGCGGCGGCGAACTTCTCCCACATCAAGGCGCTCACCGTCGATCCGTATGTTCACAACTATTACGTCGACGCTTCGCCCAACGCGGCCAAGGTCACGATCTCCGGCGCGGCGAAGACGATCCTGGTCGGCGGCGTCGGCGCCGGTGGCAAGGGCCTGTACGCGCTCGACATCACCGATCCGACCGCGGGCTCCGAAGCGGCGGCGGCAAGCAAGATCCTCTGGGAACTCACGCCGACCACGATCAACAACCTTGCCAACACCGCCTATGCCGAACTCGGGCATACCTACGGCATTCCGGTGATCGCGAAGCTCAACAACGGCACGTGGGCGGCGATTGTCGCCAACGGGTACAACAACAAGGGAGCGAACCAGGCGGTGCTCTACGTCATCGACCTCATGACCGGTGCCAAGATCGCCGGGATCACTACCACCGTCACCGGAACCTCCGACAGCAACGCCAATGGTCTTTCCAGTCCAACCGCCATCGACACGGACCAGGACGGCAAGGTCGACTATGTCTACGCGGGCGACATCAACGGCAACCTGTGGAAATTCGATATCCGGAACGTCGCCTCACCCGTCGTGACCAAGCTCTATACGACGAGTCCGGCACAGCCAATCACTGGGCGGCCGGCGGTGGCGCTGCACCCGAACGGCGGCTACATGGTCAACTTCGCCACCGGGCGGATGTTCACCAGCGCCGATGAAACGGACGCCACGACGGTGTACTACGCCTACGGCATCCGGGACAACGGCACGACGATCGATCCCGCCAATATCGTGAGCCAGACGCTCGTTGCCAAGACCTGGACCGCCGGCGCTTTCAACTACATCGTGCGCGTCAGTTCGTCCAATGCCGTGGATTACGGCGCGGCGACCCCGAAGCAGGGGTGGAAACTCGCGCTGCCGGCCGGCGAACGGGTGGTGGGCGACGGCGGCCTCGCCACCAACAAGCGCTACATCTTCGCGTCGACCAATCCGACGGTCGCCTACGCGCCGATCGCCGGCGTGATCCAGCCGCAGGGCGACAACTGGTTGAACGAAGTCGATTTCACCACCGGCGGCGGCGGCAGCGAGCCCGTCTTCGACCTGGACGCCAACCTCGAGCTCGGCGATTCCGATCGCGTGCGCGACGCGGGCGGCACCAATCCGCAGGCCGGGCCTACCGGGATTCCCGTCTCGCGCTTCATCATGCCCGGCGTGATGTCGCAGCCGATCGTCGCCCGGCTGCAGACATTGAGCCAGACCTACTTCAACACCAACCCCGATCTGGCGCTTTCGGCGGCCGCGTCGACCGGCGACCCCGGCGTGTCGGGCGGGCACTTCGACTTCGACATCTTCTACAACGTCTGCACCGTCGGCGCGAGCAGTTACAGTTGCCCCAGGAACACCCACATTCACGAATACGACGACAAGTACGACGTGACCGGGGTCAACCTGCTGGCGCCGAGCAGCGCCGCGCACAACATCGTGAACGCGATCCCGAGCACGGCGACCCAATTCAAGATCCTGATGACGAACCAGAAGATGTCCCCCGCGGTCAAGTTCCTCCGCGGCGGCCTGGCCGGCGTCCCGGTGACGAGCTACCTGACCACGGCAGGCTTGACCATGGCCTCGCTGCCGACCTACACGCGCGCCGACGTCACGTCGCTGATCCTGGCGTTGCCGCTCGATGCGTTCCAGTCGAAGGACTGGGCGGGCACCGGCGACATTCGTGCGGGCCTCGTGCCAACCAAAACCGGCTGCGTGCGCAGCAATACGGGCGCCGGGACCGCCGGAACGGGCCCGTGGATGAACGGCGCGATAACGGTTCAGCTCGTCAAGGCGACCACGCCGGATACTGCGGTGGAGCTCAACATGCCGGGCGATCCGACCATGGGCTATCGGCTCAAGAAGGACGTGACCTCGCAGTCCAACCAGCTCGCCCAGTGGACGCTCTTCTGGCACCACCCGAACGGCA
>JBKJZU010000153.1:0-2931 GCA_046715015.1 Micropepsaceae bacterium | reverse complement strand
AATTCCCGCCAGAGCGTGAGTTCTGGCCCGGTCATTTTGCGGCGAAGGTGCTTTGCGAAGTCGTCGGCCATTGCGGTGCCTTTCTTGAGGCGCTCGCCCCCCACCGAACGTTCTCAGCCCTTTCGGGCTTCGAAAGTTCGACCGCCCGCAGTGGGGGCGGTATTTTTCGCTCACTTCGGCGCTGTCCCTTGCTGCCCGCGGCGGCTGGCACGGGGCTTTAGCTCGTCGGCATCGATCTGGCCGTCGCCATTGCGATCCGCGCGCATCGCGAGCCCACGGATCTTGCCGCCGAACTCGTCCGCGGTGATGAAGCCGTCCAAGTTCCAATCGGCTGAGCGCAGATTATCGACGGTGTCGCGATCCGACGGCGGCCGCCCTGGGTCCACGCCGCGGGCGGCGGCCTTTGCCTTCCACGCTTCGTAGCGCGCGCGGCGGTCGGCCTTGCGCTTGTCGTTGTAGCGAAGGATTTCCGCCGCATCGAGTTTGCCGTCCGTGTTGGTGTCGGCGGCGTTGAACTGCGCCGTGATGCCGGCATCGACCTCGACCCGGGTCACCCGTCCATCCTTGTCGCTGTCGTACTGTACGAGCCGTAGGCCGCTGGACGTTCCCGCCGCCGTACTCGTCCGCGGCTTCTTCGCGCTACCGCCCCAGTCCGCTGCCAGCGCCACCGCGACCGCTCCGGCCGCCAGGACCAGTGTCCCCGCCGCCACCATTGCCCAAGTCCTGTTGATGATCATTGTGGTTCTCCCTTCGAAACGAGCCCGCAAAAGCGCAGGCTGATGAAGAGATGCTGCCAATGGCGCCGGACCGGCGCACGCAAACAACCGTCGCGGCCTGTCGCGCCGCCGTTGTTCTGACACAGTTTGCGACAATGTTTCCGCCTCCCGCAAACGTGCTTCGGCAACAGTCACGTCATGAGCGAAGCAGGCCCCCACATTCTGGTCGTCGACGACGCACGCGAGATTCGCGAGCCGTTGGTCAAATATCTCCAGAAGAATGGCTATCGCGCGACCGGCAGCGAAAGCGCCGCCGCCGCCCGAAAACAGCTTCGCACCCACGCAATTGATCTGATCGTGCTCGACATCATGATGCCGGGCGAAGACGGCCTCAGCTTCTGTCGCACCTTGCGCGAAACGAATCCAATCCCGGTTCTATTCCTCACCGCGCGAAGCGAAGACGTCGATCGCATCCTTGGGATCGAACTCGGCGGCGACGACTACATGGTCAAGCCGTTCAACCCGCGCGAACTGATCGCCCGCATCGGCGCCATCTTAAGGCGGGTGCACGCGATGCCGCCGAAGCGCGAACCGTCGTCCGGCCGCATCAGGTTCGACCGTTGGACGCTGGACCTCGTGCGCCATGAGTTGAGCGACGACACCGGCGTCGGCGTTCCGCTGTCGAACGGCGAGTACCGCCTGCTCTGCGCCTTGATTGAGCGCCCGAACCTGACGCTGACGCGCGATGAGTTGCTCGATCTGACCCAAGGCCGCGACGCCGGCGTATTCGACCGCGCCGTCGACAACGCGATCGTACGTCTGCGCCGCAAGATCGAACAGGATCCAAGCGCCCCGAAAATCATCAGAACCGTCTACGGCGGCGGGTACGTCTTCGCCGCCGAGCCGGTGGTCGCATGAAGGCATGGCGCATCCCGTTGTGGCTCGAACTGTCCGCGGCAGTGTTGCTCGCGCTGATGGTCTCGAACGCCGTGACCTTCGCCATCGCGGAGTATCAGCGGGGCGTCGAAATCAGGGCGGAGCGGCAAGACGCGATCGAGAACCGGCTAAGCGCGCTCATGGGCCTGCTGGCGCGCCTTCCCGAAAGCGAGCATGAGCGGCTGTTCAAAGTCGCATCGGTCCGTAGGGAGCGCGTATCGATCGGCGCGATCCCCCGCGTCGCCGCCGGCGCTGAACGCGACGCCGGAGCAGAGACCAAGCTCAAGGCCGCGCTCGGGGACCTCGTAACCGGCGAAGTCCGTGTTGCCAAGCGCGGCGCGCCGGACATCTGGCCCTTCATGCCGAAAAAGCGCGCCGGCATCGAACGCCTCAGCGCTGCGGTGGCCCTCGGTCCCGGCCGCTGGCTGAACGCGGAGTTCTTCTGGCCCGAAGGCGCGAACCTGCTGCCGGGACTACTGTTGTCGGCTGCTGTTGCATCGCTGGCGCTGATTATGGTCGCGGTTTGGCTCGCGTTCCGTTTCTCGCGCCCCCTGCGGCGCCTTTCGGAAGCATCAGCTCGTATGGCGCGGGGCCAGACGGTCGCCCCAATTCCGGAGAGCGGTCCAGCAGTCCTCAAAATGGCGGCGCAGTCGTTCAACGCCATGTCGCGCCGTCTGATGACGATGCTCGACAATCAGCGCACGCTCCTCGGCTCCATCGCGCACGACCTACGAACGCCGATCACGTCTCTTAAGCTGAAGACCGAGTTCATCGACGACCCGTCCGTCAGAGGCGGCATGCAGGCCAGTCTCGACGAACTCCAAGCCATGACCGAAGCCGCCCTCGACGCCGCGCGCACCGGTCTCGGCGAAGAACCGATCCGCGACGTCGATGTCGCCGCTCTCGTCGAAAGCGTGTGCGCCGATCTCAGCGATACGGGCGGCGACATCGCGTTCTTGGCCGCGCAAACGGCGAACGCGCCGTGCCGTCCGAACGCACTGAAACGCGCCGCACGAAACATCATCGAAAACGCAGTCAAATACGGCGTCCGCGCAAAGGTCTCGGTTGCAACGTCAGGCGACCGCGTCGCGATCCAGGTCGACGACGAAGGCCCCGGCCTTCCGCAGGGCACATCCGACAGTCTGTTCGAACCGTTCGTGCGCGGCGACACCGCACGGGGGAAGAGCGGTCTGGGCCTCGGTCTCACATTGGCCCGCGCCGTCGCGCGCTCGCACAACGGCGACCTAACGCTGGCCAACCGCGCCGGCGGCGGCGTGCG
>JBKJZU010000152.1:0-2705 GCA_046715015.1 Micropepsaceae bacterium | reverse complement strand
GAGCGGAAGCTCGTGGCGCGAGCCCCATTCGGCCCAGGAGCCGTCGTAGATCGCGGCGTCGGGGGCATCCATCGACTTCAGCGCGAGCGCGACGACTGCGGCGGTGATGCCGGAGCCGCAGCTTGCGACTATTGGTTTCGTCGGATCGACGCCAGCGTCGCGGAACGCCGTGGCGAGGGCGTCGCCCTTGCGCAGCGTGCCGTCGGGGTTCAGCAGGCGCGAATAATGCAGGTTCTTCGAGCCTGGGATGTGCCCACCACGGACGCTGGGGCGCGGCTCCGGTTCAGAGGCGCTGAAGCGCGCAGGACCGCGTGCGTCAACGACTTGCTCTCGTTTCGTCTTCAGGTTCTCGAGGACTTGGTTGGCGTCGCGTAAGATCAAATGGTTCGGGCGCGGTGTGAAGTGGCGGGCTTGCGGCACCGGCGGCATGTCGTCGATGGCTCGTCCCTCCGCGCGCCACTTCGGGAATCCGCCGTCGAGCACGAAGACGTCTTCATGACCCATGACGCGCAACATCCACCACGCGCGCGCGGCGGAGAACAGGCCTGCACCGTCGTAAGCGACGATGCGGTGACCGTCGCCGAGGCCGAGCTTCTTCATGCGCGAGGCGAATTTTTCCGGCGGCGGCAGCATGTGCGGGTAGGGGGAGGTCGTATCCGACATATCGTCGAGGTCGAAGAAGACGCTGCCCGGGATATGGGCCTCCGCGTACTCCGCCTTCGCATCGCGCTTCATGTCGGGCAGGTACCACGAGGCGTCGACGATACGCACGTCGGGCGCGCGCAAGTGATCGGCGAGCCATTGGGTGGTGACGAGCGGGCTCATTTCTTCGGCTCCAGCCATTCGGGGACAGGCAGGCCCTTCGAGCGCAGGAAGGCTGGGTTGTAGAGTTTCGAGGCGTAGCGCGAACCGTAGTCGCACAAGAGTGTGACGATGATGTTGCCGCGGCCGAGTGCGCGGGCAAGGTGATATGCGCCCGCGACGTTCACGCCCGACGAGGTGCCGAGGCCCAGGCCTTCGTCGCGCAGGAGTTCGAAGCAGAACGGGATCGATTCCGTGTCGGGGATTTGGAACGCTTCGTCCGGTTTGAAGCCTTCCAAGTTTGCGGTGACGCGGCCTTGGCCGATGCCTTCGGTGATGGAGGAGCCTTCGGCTTTCAGCTCGCCGTGCTTGTAGTAGTTGAACAGTGCGGCGCCAGGCGGGTCGGCAAGCGCGATCTTGACGTTCGGATTGCGGGCGCGGAGTGCCGCGGCCACGCCCGATAGCGTGCCGCCGGTGCCGATCGCCGAGACAAAGCCCGCGACTTTGCCGTCCGTCTGGTTCCAGATTTCGGGGCCAGTAGTTTCGATGTGGATCTGGCGGTTCGCGACGTTGTCGAATTGGTTGGCCCAGATGGCGCCGTTCGGCTCTTTCGCGTTCAGCTCATCGGCGAGGCGGCCGGAGTATTTCACGTAGTTGTTGGGGTCTTTGTAGGGCACGGCCGGCACTTCGATAAGTTCGGCGCCCATGTGGCGGAGCGCGTCCTTCTTTTCTTGGGACTGCGTGTCGGGAATCACGATGACGGAGCGGTAGCCGAGCGCACGGCCGACCATCGCGAGGCCGATGCCGGTGTTGCCTGCCGTTCCTTCCACGATCGTGCCGCCGGGCTTTAGGCGGCCCGAGCGTTCGGCGTCGCGGATGATGCCGAGCGCCGCGCGGTCTTTGACCGATTGGCCCGGGTTCATGAACTCGGCCTTGCCCAGGATTTCACATCCGGTGATGTCGGAAAGCCGCTTCAAGCGAATCAGCGGCGTGTTGCCGATTGCGTCGATGACGCTCTGTTTGATGTCCATGGGGGGACGTTCTATTGACGGGGCCCTGGCGCATCAAGCGCCCTTCAAAGGAGCCCGCCGATGGCGCGAATTCTCACCACCCACGCGGGTAGTTTGCCGCGGCCGAAGACGCTGGTGCACATGCTGGCGGCCAAGGCGGGTGGGGAAGAGGTCAACGAGGCGGCGTTCGAGCGGGAGGTCGAGGCGGCCTCGGCGGGGGTGATCGCCAAGCAGATCGCGTCCGGGGTCGACATCATCAACGACGGCGAGGCGGGGCGGGAGAGCTTTTTCACCTATGTGCGCGGGCGGATGACCGGCTTCGCGGGCCAAGGCGCGCGCAAGATCATGTCCGATATCACCATGTATCCAACGTTTCTTCAGCACATGCTGAGCATCGTGGCGGCGCGCGAGAGTGTGAGCTTGATGGCGCCGCCGCAAGCGGTCGGCGACGTCGCTTACAAGGACGACCATGCGATCAAGGCGGAGTGCGCGCGGCTGAAGCGGCTTGCCGGTGCGCATAAGCCTGCGGGCGTGTTCATGACGGCGGCCTCGCCCGGCATCGTCGCGGCGGCGATGGAGAATAAGCACTACGGCAGTTTGGAGGACTACGTTGTGGCGGTCGGTCGCGCGCTGAAGGTCGAGTATCGCGCGATCGTGGAGCATGGGTTCACGTTGCAGATCGATGCGCCGGATTTGGCGATGGAGCGGCACACGCTCTTTGCCGACAAGCCGCTGGACGAGTTTCTGGCGTTCTCGCGGGCGGTGGTCGCAGCGATAATTAGCGCGATCGAGGGATTGCCGCGCGAGCGGGTGCGGCTGCACGTGTGTTGGGGCAACTACAACGGGCCGCATGAGTGCGACGAGCCGCTCGCGTCGCTGTGGCCGGTGCTTGAG
>JBKJZU010000151.1:0-6327 GCA_046715015.1 Micropepsaceae bacterium | reverse complement strand
TTTGCCGCTTTCAGCAGCCGCTCCATGACGACCGCACCGTAAGGGATCGCTTCCGCCCGCCGTCGTGTAGCGCCGGCAGCCGACTCCAGCGACTTGCGCGAGAGCCCCGAGACGAACTGCGTGAAAGTCACCGCCTTGTCGCGCGAAATCTCATAGTGGTGCAGTACGCGGATCGGATGCTGCTGATCTTCCATATGAATGCGCGCGATGTTGCGCCACACGCCGCCGACGGCGTAGAGCGCCTTGCCCTTCAGCTTGTCGAGACCGGGGAGCTTCTCAAGCCCCTGATCCACCATGTCGCGCGCGCGCTCGACCTTCCCATCGGAAGCATCCATGAGCCTGAGCGGGCCAAACGGCAGGCTCACACCCTCCGTCTGCTTGCCGCCGGAAACGAACGCAAGCTCCAAACTGCCACCGCCAAGATCGCCGACCACGCCGTCGGCATCGGGGATCGCCGCCAGCACGCCTTCGGTGGCCAGCCGCGCTTCTTCTTCACCCGTTAGAATCTTGATTGGCGAGCCCAATGCGTCCCGCGCACGCGCAACGAACTCGTTGCCGTTCTTTGCGTCGCGCACGGCCGCCGTCGCAACAGCATCGACCCGCGCGATGCCCAGCGCGGTTGTTATCTCGCGAAACCGTTTGAGTGCGGCGATCGCAGCTTCGCTGCCCTCGTCGTCGAGCCGGCCGGTCGACACCATGTGCCGCCCGATCGCGCACAGCGCTTTTTCATTGAAGAGCGTGGCCGGGCTCCGGCAAAGCCGATCGTAAATGACGAGACGTACCGAGTTCGATCCGATATCGACGACGGCGACCGGCGCACCCGCCATGGTGAGCCTACTGACCCTTGGAACGGCCGCGCCCGGCCGCCTTTTTGCCTTTGGCCAACCCCTTGCCGCCGCGTCCCGAAAGGCTCGGGTTCGTCATGAAGTAGTCGTGCGCGTTCGACGCGTCTTTGGCATCGAAGCCCGGCGCTCTGGTGTAAGAACCGTCGGCGTGCAGATACCAGCTTTGCGCGACGTCGCGCAGATTGGCGGACATGATTTGGCCCATCACCTGTTCGTGCACCGTGGGGTTTTCGACCGGCACCAGCACTTCGACCCGCCGGTCCAAATTGCGTGGCATCCAGTCGGCGGAGGAGATGTACACGCTGGCATCGGGGCTCGGCAACCCATGACCGTTGCCGACGCAAACAATGCGTGCATGTTCCAAAAACCGCCCGACAATGCTCTTGACCCTAATGTTCTCGGACAGTCCCGGCACCCCGGGCCTGAGGCAGCAAATGCCGCGCACGACAAGTTCGATCTTCACCCCGGCCTGGCTCGCCCGGTAGAGTTCGTCGATGACTGCAGCGTCCACGAGCGCGTTCAGCTTCGCCCAGATGTGCCCCGGCCGGCCCGCCTTCACATGCGCGATCTCGCGGTCGATGTGCTCAATCAACGTCTTGCGCAGATTGAGCGGCGAAACGGCGAGCTTCTCGAGATGCGACGGCTCCGCGTAACCGGTAATGAAATTGAACACGCGCCCTGCATCGTGACCCAACGCCTGATCGGCAGTGAAAAGCGAGAGGTCCGTGTAAATCTTCGCCGAGGTCGCGTGATAATTCCCGGTGCCGAAGTGCGTATAGGTCCGCAATCCAGCACCCTCGCGCCGCACGACAAGAGACAGCTTTGCGTGCGTCTTAAGCTGCATGAAGCCGAACACGACCTGCACGCCCGCGCGCTCCATGTCGCGCGCCCAGCGAATATTCGCCGCCTCATCGAACCGCGCCTTCAATTCTACGATCGCAGTGACGGACTTGCCGGCCTCCGCCGCCTCGATCAGCGCTTTCACGACCGGTGAATCGTTGCCCGTCCGGTACAGTGTCTGCTTGATCGACAGCACGTCCGGATCCGCCGCCGCCTGCCGCAAGAACTGCACGACCACATCGAACGACTCGAACGGGTGATGGACGATCAGGTCCTTCGCGCGGATCGCCGCAAAACAGTCGCCGTTGAACTCGCGGATGCGCTCGGGAAAGCGCGGCGCGTACGGCTTGAAGTTCAAATCCGGACGCTCTTCGATAATGAGCTGGCTCGTATCGGCCAACCCCAAAATACCCTCGACGTTGACCGGCTCATGCTCCTTCAACGCCATGTGATCGGTGATGAACGTACGCAGATCGTCCGTCATGGAAGCTTCGAATTTGAGCCGTATCACGCTGCCGCGTTTGCGCCGCTTCAACGCGCCTTCGAACCAGTGCACAAGATCTTCGGCTTCTTCCGCGACCTCGATGTCGCTGTCGCGCAGCACGCGGAAACATCCGCGACCGACGACCTCATAGCCCGGGAACAGCCGGTCCATGAACTCGCCGATGACCTTCTCCAGTGGGATGAACCGCGCCGTCGGTGCCTCGCCGTTCACCTGCTGCAGCGGCAAACGGATGAACCGCGCCACCTGCCCGGGAATGGGGATCAGTGCGTCCATCTCGCGTCCGTCCTTGCGCTTCAGTCGCAAGGCGAGCGCCAGGCCCATGTTCGGAATAAACGGAAACGGATGCGCGGGATCGATCGCAAGCGGTGTCAACACCGGATAGACGTCGGCCATGAATTTCTGGTCGAGCCATTGCCGGTCGGCATCCGTCAGCTCCTTCGGCTCGACGACCGCAATTCCGGCTTTGCGCAGCAGCACACTCAAGGCAAGCCACGTCCGCTGCTGCTGCGCCATCAAATCCGACGCCGTCGCGTTGATCGCGTCAAGTTGCTGCTGCGGCCGCCGCCCGTCGTCGGACAGCGTGCCGACATTCGCCGTCACCATGCCGCGAAGGCCGGCGACACGCACCATGTAGAACTCGTCGAGGTTCGCTGCCGAGATCGACAAGAACCGCAAGCGCTCCAAAAGCGGATGCCGCTCGTTCTTCGCCTCTTCCAAAACGCGCGTGTTGAACGCCAGCCACGAAAGCTCGCGATTGATCAACCGCTCCGGCGACTTCGGATCGACGGGCTTCCCGCTTGCGCGCGTCTCCCGCCGCGGCACCACTGCGGGCGCCGGCGGTGACGGCGTATCGCGTTTTGAAGACGTACTATCCATCGAACTACCCAGAAAGCGCAGGCTTCCCCGAAAGCCGGCGCGACCCTAAACCATGCCCCTATCCGTTGTCAGCCGAACGCTCGGCCTCAAGTTGGCGCAAAGCCTGCGTGCCAATCTCGACGGAAATATTACGTTTTTGTTGCAACGCCAGCGTGTCGATGAGAACGACGATGCGTTCCGCCTCGGCAAACGAGCGCCGTAATCTAGGCGCAAGATAGCCGATTAAGGCTTCGGGAAGCTTAAGTTGCCGGTCCGCGAAAAGCTTCAGCAAAACCCGCGCAAGCAGCGCCTCGTCCGGTGCCTCCAACGCTATGCCTGGCACGGCGGTTAACCGGGAGTGAAGATCGGGCACGGTCGTCTGCCAGCGCTGCGGCGCTTCCTGTCCCGTCATCAACAACCATCCCGACGTCTGATTGACGAAGTTGATGAGATGAAAAAGCGCCGCGCCGCCTTCGCCGCGATCTGCGTCATCCAGCAAGAACGCCCCGCCTTGCGGAAGCTCCGCAACACCTTCGCGCGTCAGGCCGCGAAGCTCGATCGCATCCGCCTGCACACGCCAAATCTGCGCCAAGTGCGTCTTGCCGCTCCCGCGCGTGCCCCACAAAGCACACACGCGCTGAGGCCACTGCGGCCAAGCATCGACAAAGGCCAGCGCCGCTTCGTTGGTGGCGCCTGGCACAAAATCCTCGCGCGCAAAACTGCGCCGTTCTTCGAACGGAAACGGAAGCTGCGAGGAGGAATGCGTCATCGGTCCAACATCTTCACGCGCCTGGCGCCGCTTCGACGGTGCGCAACGCCCGCAGCCCCTCGAAGAAATACGCGACCCACGACGCGATGGTAAACCCGACGACCGCCCAGACGAGGCCCATCCGCAAGTCGCCCCACCCAAGCGCGAACGCCAAATCGGCGAGTGTCGCGATCCCAAGGGCAATCTGCGCAAACGTCGTTAGCTTGCTCACGAACAGCGGTTGCATCCGCAAGTCCGCTTTCTTCATCCGCGTGAACACAGCAACCGTGACCACGATTGCGACGTCGCGCGCGATCACCAATACCATGAGCCAAAGCGGCAAATGCCCCAAATAGGCCAAGAGACCGAACAGCGTGAGGATCAATAACTTATCGGCCGCCGGATCCAGATAAGCGCCCAGCCGCGACTTGTGGCCGAACGCGCGCGCGACGTAGCCGTCCACCGCGTCAGACGCGCCCGCAATCGCCGTCATCCAGAACGCGTGATTGAACCGGCCGTCGAGCAAAGCGATTGCAATGAATGGCACCAAGACCAGCCGTATGGCCGTGACGCCGTTCGCAGGCGTCAGGCCATAGCGGGATGGCTTAAGGAACCACCGAGCCGGGGTTTGCGGCTGTTGCTCCGGCATTGCGGCTCAGCGTCCAGTTACCTTGCGCGTCGGAAATCAAATACAAATTGGTCTGCGACAGCGCAGTTTGCAACTGGTCCGTTTTGCCGACGTAATCGAGACGGATGCGAGCGTTGCGCATATTCAACTCCTCGACCGCCAAAACTTGGATGAGCTTAACACTTTCGAGGCTGCGCTTTGTGGCGACCCACTCGGCCAAGCTGTTGAACGTTATCCCAACATTTATCGATGCCTGCTGTCCGTAGTCGACCGAAGTCGTCCGTTTCCAGTCCTCCTGCAGATTGTCGGCGATCGCACCCGCCGTCCTGTTCGCGAGTGCAAACTCATCCTCGGTCCCCTGCGGCGCGTACGTCCCATTCCGGGCTTGGCGCCCGTCCGGCTTAATGTGCGCGAGGTTGACGCTAAGCGCGGTGCCGCTCTTGCCCGCAGTCGCGACCAGCACGGATGATGCCCCATAACGGTCGGCAAGCGGCTTCACCACGGCCCAATCCGCCGCCGTCGAAATCGTCGCGAGCGCTGCCCGGTCTTGATCGTCGCCGCGCGGCACCGCGACAGGCACCAAGCGCCCGCGCTGCGATTGCACCGACCATGCTTTGCCCCAGGAAGACTCCGGCGCCCACGCCGACCCGCTGAGCGCGACCACCAGCACGGGTTTTGCCTTCGACTCGCTGAACTGCGTCCCGCTCTTGCGCAACGCCGAACGCACGGCCGACGGATTGAAGACGTAGGTGACGGTCGCGAGATAGCGTGTGCTTGAGTGTTTTTCGTTCGAGATGTCGAAGCTCTTCACCATCGGCTCCAACTCGGCGTCGGTGATCGGCGGCTGCGCCTGCCACTGGCTCGACGGCGTAATCCGGCGGAACACCTCCGTCCAAGCGCGCTGCCGCCCTTTGGAAAGCGCGGCTTCCTTCGCGGCGGAAGGGCTCGCCCCCGTCGCATCGACCGCAACGTTCGTCACCGTCCACAAGTCGGCGGGCTGCGCCGCCGCTTGACCAAACTGCACCAACACCAACGCGGCGGTTGCAACAACCGCCAAGACCGCTTCACGCAATGTCATGACAAACCCAGGGAGCACTTGTCCGGCTGCAAACCTACACGATCCGCTTCCCGGCAATAAAGGGCCAAGGCATCCGCGTGCAGCCTCGGGTTTCAAGGCCGGCGGCTGGCGCGTTCGCTGGGTTTGTTGTTTTCCACCCGACTCACCGGGTACTCTGAGGTCCAAGGCGAAATTGGCCGGAGAAGCCGCCGTTGAATATCCAACAAAACCTGATCGCGGGCGTTTTGACCCTGCTGCCGCTGGCGGCGGTCTGGTTCGTGCTGAAGCTTATCCTCGACGCCTTGTCTTACTTCGGCAGCCCTTGGGCGAGCTGGGTGACGGGCCAGGTCGAGCCGCTGCTACCCAAACCCCTCGCCGATCTGCTGACGAGCCCACTGTTCCTCTATGTTGTGGGCACGGCGTTCGCGCTCTTCGTGATCTACGTTGTCGGCTCGCTCGCGACCCGCGTCATCGGCCAGCAGCTTCTGGGCGGCTTCGAGGCGCTGCTCGAGCGCGTGCCGTTCGTGCACATGATCTATTCCTCGACGAAGAAGGTGGTCGCCGCCCTCCAGCCCAAATCCGAAAACGTTCAGCGCGTTGTCTTGATCGACTTCCCGAATGCCGACATGCGTGCGATCGGCTTTGCCATGCGCACGTTCACGGAAACCCACACGGGCCGCGAACTCACCGCCGTTTTCGTGCCGACCGCGCCGAACCCGACATCCGGCTACCTCGAAATCGTACCCACCGAAAAGGTGATCCCGCTCGAGATGACCGCCGACCAGGCCATGGCCATGATTGTCTCCGGTGGCGTCGTCGGCCCCGACCAGCTCACGTTCGTCCACCGCC
>JBKJZU010000150.1:0-3526 GCA_046715015.1 Micropepsaceae bacterium | reverse complement strand
GATCTACGACGTGCCGACGGTGAAAGAACTGATCGACCGCATCATGAAACAAGCCCACGACATCATCCACGGCCGCCTCACGAAGTTCGCGTGAGGCATCAAGAAATACCGCTACCGCCCCCTCTGCGGGGCGGTCGACTTTTTCGGAGCCCGTAAGGGCGGAGAAAAATCGGGTGGGGGGAAGCGCCTCTCCGGCTCAGTCCCCCCACCCGAAATTTCATCAGCCTGCGGCTTCGAAATTTCGACCGCCCCGCAGCGGGGGCGGTATTTTCTTGGCAGCGTGTGCTCCCATGATGCGGCAGTTCGAACTCGTCGAACGCGTCAAAGCCTATGATCCGGATGCGGACGAGGATTTGCTGAACCGTGCCTACGTGTTCGGCGTCAAAGCGCACGGCAATCAGAAGCGCGATTCGGGCGACCCCTACTTCTCCCACCCGCTCGAAGTCGCGGGCATTTTGACCGACCTCAATCTCGACGAAGCGACGATCGTGACCGCGCTGCTGCACGACACGATCGAAGACACCGAAGCGTCGTACGAAGAAATCCAGAAGCAGTTCGGGCGCGAGATCGCCGACCTCGTCAACGGGGTGACGAAGCTTTCGAAGCTGGAACTGCAATCGGAAGAGACGAAGCAGGCCGAGAACTTCCGCAAGTTCATGCTGGCGATGAGCCACGACGTGCGCGTGCTGCTCGTCAAGCTCGCCGACCGGCTGCACAACATGCGCACGCTGAAGTCGATCAAGAAGGAAGACCGGCGCAAACGCATCGCGACCGAGACGATGGAAATCTATGCGCCGCTTGCGGGACGCATGGGGATGCAGAACTTCCGCGACGAGCTCGAAGATCTCGCGTTCGAAGAGATCAATCCGGAGATGCGGGCTTCGGTGATCAAGCGGCTTGCGGAGTTCCGCAAGGCGACCGCTGCCGTGAGTGAGCGGTTGGCGCAGACGCTGAAGCGCAAGCTTTCCGAATACGGGATTGAGGCCGAGGTCAGCGGGCGGGAGAAGAAGCCCTATTCGATTTGGCGCAAGATGGAAGAGAAGGAGCAGACGTTCGATCAGCTCTCCGACATCTATGCGCTGCGCGTCATCGTCAACTCGGTCGAGGACTGCTATCGGGCGCTCGGCGTGATTCACAGCACCTGGCGGCACGTGCCCGGGCGGTTCAAAGACTACATTTCGCTGCCCAAATCGAACAGCTATCGCTCGCTCCATACCGAAATCGTGGGGCCCGAAAATCTGCGCATGGAACTGCAAATCCGCACGGAAGAGATGCACGAAATCTCCGAGCGCGGGATCGCGGCGCATTGGAGCTATAAGGACAAGCTGAACGGCGGGCGGCCGCTCGCCAATATCGACGCGTACGAGTCGCTGCGCTCGCTGATCGAGTCGTTGAAGGTCGGTGATACGCCGGAAGAGTTCTTGGAGCACACGCGGCTCGAGCTGTTCCAGGATCAGGTGTTTTGTTTCACGCCGAAGGGGCAGTTGATCGCGCTGCCGCGGGGGGCGACGCCGATCGACTTTGCCTATGCGGTACACACCGACGTGGGCGACACGACCGTGGGCGCGAAGATCGACGGACGCCACGTGCCGCTGTCGACGAAGCTCAAGAACGGCAACAGCGTCGAGATCATCCGCTCGCCGAAGCAAGGGCCGTCGGCCGTGTGGGAAAGTATGGTCGTGACCGGCAAGGCACGGTCGGCGATCCGGCGGTACCTGAAGAACGCAGAGCGGCTCGAGCATCAGCGGATGGGCCGCGCGATCCTGGAGAAGGCTTTCCGCGATGCGGGGCAGGAGTTTTCGGAGAAGTCGCTGACGTCCGCGCTGAAGAAGCTGAAGCTTGCGAAGACGGACGATGTGTATTCGCAGTTAGCCGAAGGTTTGGTCGGTGCGGCCGACGTCGTGAAGGCGGTGTTCCCTGGGCTCAAGGCAGAGTCGCCGCTGGTCAGTTGGACGAATTGGATCACGCGCAAGCCGAAGCCGAACGCGATCCCGATCGAGGGTTTGTCGCCGGGGCTCGGCTATCATCTGGCGCCGTGTTGTCAGCCGTTGTTCGGTGACCGGATCGTCGGCGTGATCGCGCAGGGCCAGGGCGTGATCGTGCACACAATCGACTGCGACCGGCTTGTGGAACAGCAGGATCAGCCGGACCGCTGGCTCGACCTCAAGTGGTCGCCCGATGCCGCGAACGAGGTGCAGGTCGGTCGGCTGATCGTCGCCGTCAACAACGAGGCCGGCGCGCTCGCCAACATGTGCAACTCGATCGCGCAGCATGGCGGCAACATCACGAACCTGAAAATCGTCGGGCGGGCGCCGCTGGTGTTCGACATGCTCGTCGACATCGAGGTGCGCGACGCGAAGCATCTTGCCGACATCGTCACCGGGCTGCGCGCCTCGCCATCCATCAACGCCGTCGACCGGCCGCACGGGGAAAAGGAACTTGTCGCTCATGACGCCTGAACAAGTGCTCGGCGAATTTCACAAAGCAGGCGCACTGCTCAAAGGACACTTCATTCTTTCGTCAGGCCGGCATTCCGACACGTTCCTGCAGAAGGCGCTCGTGTTTCAGTATCCGAAGCGCACGGCGAAACTGTGCAAGGCGCTCGCCGGGTTGATCAAAACCAAGGTGAAGAAGCGCGTCAACGCGATCGTCTCACCCGCGGTCGGTGGGATCATCCCGGGATACGAAACCGCGCGGCATTTGGGTTTGCCTGCGATGTTCGTGGAGCGGCAGGACGGCGTCTTTCAACTCAGGCGCAACTTTCACCTCGACGACACGATGAACGTGGTGATCGTGGAGGACGTCGTCTCGACCGGATTGTCGTCGCGCGAGTGCATCGAGGCGGTGAAGAAGACCGGTGCGAAGGTATTGGCGCTGGCGTCGCTGATCGACCGCTCCGGCGGGGCGGCGAAGTTCGACGTGCCGTTCATTCCACTGGCGCGGATCAAGGTCGCGTCATGGGAGGCGGACAAGCTGCCGAAGCACTTGGCCGGGACGCCTGCAGTGAAGCCTGGGAGCAGGGGGCTGAAATGAGCCGGCAGCTGCGCCTCGGCGTGAACATCGACCACGTTGCGACGATCCGGAACGCGCGTGGGGGTAAGCATCCCGAACCGCTGCGCGCGGCGCGGATGGCGGTGGATGCGGGCGCTGACGGGATTACGGCGCATCTGCGTGAGGATCGTCGGCACATCAGCGACGAGGATATCGAGCGTTTGGTGCGCGAGATCGACCGGCCGCTGAATCTCGAAATGGCAGCGACGGAAGAGATGCTGGCGATTGCGCTTCGCCATAAGCCGCACGCGGTTTGCCTGGTGCCGGAACGTCGCGAAGAGCGGACGACCGAGGGCGGGCTTGACGTTGCGGGACAGCACAATCATTTGGCGCCGTTCGTGCGCGCGTTGGCGGCGGCGAAGATCCGTGTGTCGCTTTTCATCGAGGCGAGCTCAGCGCAGGTCACGGTCGCAAAGAAAATTGGCGCGCATGTCGTGGAGTTGCACACCGGTGCCTACTGCGACGCGCATGCGCA